>NZ_JACOMP010000054.1:0-24713 GCF_014466085.1 Thermosynechococcus sp. OHK43 | reverse complement strand
GCTCTACGGGGGGCGCCGTTGGGGGGGTAAGGTTTGGCTGCGACTGCCTGCGAGTCAAAGTTTTGCGATCGCTACCGTGGTTGCCCTCTTGGCAACGCTCTATGTATGGCTGCGCACCCCCCAGCCCGGGGTGAATGACATCAGCAGTTTGGTGCCGCGTCTTGAGGCACTGAATCTAGCGCCAACGGTGCTTGTCGAGGGTCGTGTTGAAACCACACCCTTGCCCAATCGCGCTGGGCGACTACGCTTTTTTCTAGGGGTGGAGCGCTATGAAAATCTGAGTGGGGAAGCTGCTAAAAGTGGTGTGCTCCAAGGGCGGGCAAGCGGCCGTCTGTACGTCACTGTTCCAGCACAGCAAGGGGCAATGCTGCATCCCAGCCAACGGATTCGGCTTGCGGGACGGCTCTATCTTCCCCGCAGTGGGGGTAGTCAGTTTTTTCGTGCCTTTAACTTTCGGCGGCAGCTTCAGTTGCAGCACACCTTTGCGGGCTTAGCGGCCCGTAAGGTCACGATTTTGGATCAGGGATCACCCTGGGGGTTATGGGCACTGCGGCAGCGAATTGTCCAAGTCCATGCCCAAGGATTGGGCGATCGCTATGGGGCGGTGGTCTCGGCAATGGTGCTGGGGAACCGTGCGGTGGCAATTCCCTTTGAGGTGCGCGACAGCTTTCAGCGAGTGGGGCTTTCCCATGCCCTAGCGGCCTCTGGGTTTCATACGGCCATTTTGCTAGCGGTGGTCTTGGCGGTGGCGCGTTTCTTGCCACAGCAGTGGCGCTATGGCTTGGGGGCTGGGGTTTTGGTGATCTTTGTCTGTTTAAGTGGGTTTGCCCCCTCCGCAATGCGCGCTGTGCTAATGGGCTTGGCGGGGTTAGTGGCTTTAGTGAATGGTCAAAAGGGGCAACCCCTTGTCATTTTGCTGGCGATCGCCACCGCCATGCTGATCTACAACCCCCTTTGGATTGAGGACATTGGCTTTCAATTGAGCTTCCTCGCCACTTTGGGCTTAATTGTCAGCGCCCAACCCATCAGCGATCGCCTCCATTGGCTGCCGACACCCTTGCGCAACTCCCTTGCTACACCCTTAGCGGCCACCCTCTGGGTACTTCCTCTGTCCCTCGCTATCTTTGGCATTTTCCCTGTTTATGGTCTGCCCGCCAATGTGATTGCCAATCCTTTCCTGATTTTGTTGACCGTTGGCGGTTTTATCAGTGCAACGGTCGGTTTCATCCTTCCCCCCCTCGGCTCTGCCCTAGCCGGGCTGCTCTACTACCCCACGGCCTTGCTACTGTGGCTAATTGAAACCATCGGCCACTGGCCAGGAGCCGTGATTGCCCTTGGCAGCTTGGGTTGGCTACAGGTCATTGTCCTCTATGGTCTGATGCTACTGGTGTGGTTGAGTCCCCCCTGGCGGCGGCGCTGGCTGTTGCTGTTTACACTGGGCGTCACCCTTGTCCTTGTGCCGTTTATTTTCCGCCAAACCACCCTGTTCCAGGCCACTGTTCTGGCCAATACGCGGGTTCCCACCCTGGTGATTCAGCAACCGGCAGGTACCGTGGTGATCAACAGTGGCGATGCCCAAGGGCTGGCGGCCTTTCTGGCTCAAGAGGGCATTAACCGCATTGATTGGGCGGTGGCCAGCGATCGCCAGTACCGTCAACAGCAGGGCTGGCGTGACATTCATGGGATTACCCCCATTCGCCAATTTACGGATGTGCCAACGGCCAAAAGTGATCCTGCGTACCGGGAAATGTTGACTACCCTCAAGGTCTCCTATCAACCCCTCCCCCTGCGGCAACCTGTTCAACTGGGTCAGGTGAAAATTACTGTCCTGCGGGCGGATCCAGCCATCTTGACCTTGGAGATGGGCAACACTCAGTGGCTCTTTGTCACTGATCCGAGTCGGGATGCCGCGCAAACGGATTGGCTGGCCGTCACGCCCGTGGAACCGCCGCAGGTTCTCTGGTGGTGGGGGCGAAAATTAACGCCACGCCTCTTTGAGATTGTCAAGCCGCGCAGTGTCATTCTTAGTTGGAATAGCCTTGATCCGGCGATCGCCAGCTACTTAAAGCAGAAAAAAATTCCCTATTTTGTCGTTGGCGAAGTGGGGGAAGTCCGCTGGCAGGCCAATGGTTCCCTAAAGGCAAATGCTCCGCAAAACGATAGCTTGATCTAGCTCTCACTTTGGCGCAATCGCCAGTGCACAGTTGCCAATGTTGCTTGGGATACCTGCTAGGGGTGCTGGCGATCGGGGATCTTGCCCCCCATCCAGTGGCCAAAAGAGCCACAGCTAGCCGCCGCCGTTGCATCCCCCGGAAGCCAGCGGCTGGGGAACTGCCCATAGGTGCCTAAAAATCTAGGCTTGGGTTTCTCCACGGGAGTCGTCACCGTAGCTGGGGGATTCGCGATAGATCGCATCCAGTTGGGCACGGGCATCCTCGACGCTCAAAGAGCGCATCACCAATAGGGGTTCATCAATCACACGGCCATCGCTATCTAAAAGTTCTGGATGGGTCACCCGTTGCGGTGAAAATTGCCGTTGTGACTCAATGCCGAGAGTCAACAAACTGCGAATCAAATTCGCCATGGCCAGTAGTGCCAAGACCGTAAAGACAACAATGTAGATCAACTGCAACATGAAGAAAGCACCTCCGAGCCAAGCGCTGAGAATGGTTTAAGCGTCACAAGATTTGGATAAGCGATAGTGGTGGGCAACCTGCCAGCACTCCATCAAGAGCGTATGCCACTGCATTAATACCTGTGTATCAACCCCCACTTGGCCGTCCGTTGCCCGAAAGAGGCTTTGGGCAGCAATCACATCGTTGAGGGCTGTCTCCACCCGTTCAAGGAGTGCCTGCTGTTCCGCCACCTCCAGGAAGGGAATGACTTCTGTCTGCAAGAGCGATCGCGATCGCGTGAACCAGTACTGAAAATCTTCAAGTAGCGGCTCCAGTAAGACCTTAAGTAGTTGAGGCTCAGGTAAATTTGAGTGCAGCATAGGGATTGATGAGGGCGACCTAACTTCTATCTTAAATCTTAAACTCGTTTACATATTGTTACATTTTTGATTTTTGAGTGCCCTTTCCTCGGGGCGATCGTTTGGAAGCAATCGAAGAGACGGTGTACCCTAAAAAAAGACTAAAAAATATCGATTCTGTCCCCATTAGCAGTGTGCATAGGTATGGACATCCGCGATTTTTTTGCCCAAAGTGCTGGCCGCTGGTTTTCCCAACGTACGAGTCATCACTTGGCTTTTAAGCAAACCGAGTCAGGCAAGTCTCAGTTAACCATTGAATTACTGTCCGTCGATGATCCTGCGGTAATTGCCCTGTGTCAGCAATATGACATGGATCCTGCTTGGGCAGTGTGCGGCGCACGGGTTAGCTGGGACGGCACAATGGAATGGGATAGCGAGAAGCACGAAGGCTCAACGGTACTGGTCCCCATCCTGGATCAGGGGTCGCGGATGGAAGGCAAGCTTCTGCGGGAAATGGGCTATGCCGAAAAAGCACCCGTTGCGGGTCGCTTCAGTATGGGCAGTGATGGTGCCCTGACATTGATTACCGAATACGAAACCATGTATTCCGAAGAGCGCCTCTGGTTTGCCAGCCCCAATTTACGTCTGCGCACCAGTATTCTCAAGCGCTTTGGTGGTTTTAGTATGGCTTCCTTCTGCTCGGAAATTCGCTTAGGGGTGACGCAACCCGCCAACTCCTGATGGTTTTTCTCCACGTTGCCATTAACGTCACGGATCTAGAGCGAGCTGCTGCCTTCTATGAAGGGTTGCTGGGTCTTACCCCCGTCGATCGCCCCCTGGAATTTCCCGGCCGCTGGTATCAAATCGGTGCCGTGCAAATTCATCTAATCCAAGCGCAGAAGGTGGTAGATACCCGTCAAGATCAACGGTGGGGACGTAACCCCCACTTTGCCCTTGGTGTAACTGATTTAGCCAGTCTCGAACAACGCCTAGTGGCAGCCCAAATCCGCTGGCAGCGCAGTGCCTCAGGACGAGCCGCAATCTTTGTCGCAGATCCCGATGGCAATTTGATTGAACTTAGCCAAATGTCCTAGAGCACCAGCTTGGCAGCTCCCAAGAACTGAATACCCCTTGGCTCAATGGCAAAGCGGTAGGGCAAAATTTCCACCCCCTCGTTGTAGGCAGCGCGCAAGAGTTGTCCATAGATGGGATCGGCACTGTCTCCGGGCGCAAAGCGATCGCAATCGCCGCGATTAATGAAGTAAAGCATACAGACACGGGCCTCCGGCTGGGTTTGCCGCAGCCACTGCAGTTCCCGCAAGTGCTTTTGACCTCGGGTGGTTACCGTATCAGGGAACAGCGCTAAGCCCCCCTGCGCCCAAGTGGTATTTTTCACCTCAACATAGGCGGAGGGCTGTTGAGGATGATCCGTTAAGTAAAAGTCAATGCGGCTGCGCTCCTGACCATAGGCCACCTCTCGCTGCTGCGTACCGTAGCCAGCCAGTTCCGGTAGGATGCCTGCCGCCAATGCCGAAGCGATGACCCGATTGGGTAGACTGGTATTCACCCCTACCCACGTACCGTCAACAAAAATCATTTCCCACGTATAGGCCAGCTTGCGCTTGGGATCCGCATGGTAGGAGACTTGAACGGGGGCACCTACTTGGCAAATCCCCGTCATTGGGCCTGTATTTGGACAGTGGGCCGTAATGCGATCGCCAGAGGTCAACTCAATCTCAGCAAAAAATCGCCGATAGCGCCGACAGAGAATTCCTTCTTGGAGCGGTGGATAGTGCCAGCAGAATGTAGGAGTCACAGAGGATCAGTGGAAAGCGCAAGCCCTCATTTTACCCCCAAAAGTAAAATGCCAGCCTCCTTTGGTTATATGGAAGCCAGCATTCTACGGAATATTAAAGGGGATTTAAGGTTAAGGTCTATATGGGCTGACCTCAATTGAATACCCCTATCATGGCATCACTTTTTGGCAGGGGCACTTTTCCTAATCTTTTCTTTATATTTATGTTGCAAAGTTTTGATCTTTCGTTACATGTCTAAAAGTTGCGCAGTATTGCCCTGAAAACTTCCCTGTCCTCCCCACAAGAAACGCCCCTAAATCCCGTAGTATTAAGATGTATGTCGCAAATCTTAAAAATTTCTGAGGTATGACCGCCGAAACCCCTGATGTTGCGCCCTTAGATCGGTTTGAGTGCCGTGCCTGCGGCTACATCTATGAACCAGCAAAGGGAGACGAGAATCGCTCGATTCCGCCCGGCACAGCCTTTGCTGATCTCCCCGTAAACTGGCGGTGCCCAGTGTGCAGTGCCCCAAAAAAGCAATTTAGCAACATTGGACCTGTCGGATCCCCCTCGGGCTTCAAGGAGAATCTGAACTACGGCTTGGGTGTGAATCGCCTCACCCCTGGCCAAAAAAACATCCTCATTTTTGGTGGTCTTGCCCTTGCTGTTCTTTTTCTACTGAGTTTCTATAATGTTCGCTAAACAAATTGACATTTACTGGCAAAAAATGAAAGGAATCAAGTTCCTGCATTGGCTACTAGTGACCGTTCTCCTCTGGGTGAGCCTGAGCACCCCTGCCCTTGCTATCCCTGCTTTGGACTACAACCCTTGGGAAGCCATCCAACTGCCAACAACCTCAACGATTCTTGACATGAGCTTTATTGACCGTAATCACGGTTGGTTAGTCGGTACCAATGCCACGCTAATGGAAACTCGCGACGGTGGTCAAACCTGGGAACCGCGCACGCTGGTTTTAGATAACCCCGACTATCGCTTCAACAGCGTTAGCTTCCAGGGGAACGAGGGCTGGATTGTCGGTGAGCCGCCAATTATGCTGCACACAACCGATGGCGGCCAGTCTTGGAGCCAAATTCCCCTCAATCCCAAACTCCCCGGCTCGCCCCGCCTGATCAAAGCCCTCGGCAATGGCTCTGCGGAAATGATGACCAACGTGGGGGCAATTTACCGCACCAAAGATAGTGGCAAAAACTGGCAAGCATTAGTCCAAGAAGCCATTGGTGTCATGCGCAACCTCAACCGTTCGCCCTCTGGAGAGTATGTGGCTGTTTCCTCGCGGGGGAGCTTTTACTCTACTTGGGAACCGGGCCAAACCGCTTGGGAACCCCATAATCGCACCACCTCACGCCGCCTCCACAATATGGGCTTTACCCCTGATGGTCGGCTCTGGATGATTGTCAATGGGGGTAAAATCGCCTTCTCTGATCCAGAGAATTCTGAGAATTGGGGAGAACTGCTGAGTCCTCTGCGTCGCAATAGTGTTGGCTTCCTTGATCTGGCCTATCGCACACCCAACGAAGTATGGCTAGCAGGGGGTGCCGGCGTGCTGCTGTGTAGCCAAGATGGTGGCCAAACCTGGCAGCAGGATGTGGACGTGAAGCAAGTCCCCTCCAACTTTTATAAAATTCTCTTCTTTGGTCCCGATCAAGGGTTCATCCTCGGCCAGAAGGGCATCTTACTGCGGTATGTGACTGACTTGAGGGCTGCTCCAGCGTAATCTAGAAAATAACCGCCGAGCATCGGGTCGAGTCTCGTTATGACACCCAGCAGCACTTCATTCTCCCTTCATGAGGGCAGTAGCTTTTTGCGCAATATCTGGTACTATGGCCTGCCAGCCGCTGACCTTAAACCGGGTCGGTGTCAAGCCAAGGTGCTTTTAGGAGAACCCATCCTATTTTGTCGTACCACTTCAGGCAAGCCCTTTGCCCTGCGTAATCTCTGCCCTCACCGTGGCATTCCCCTGCACTATGGTCGCTTTGATGGCGAAGAGGTGGAGTGCCCCTACCACGGCTGGCGCTTTAATGCCCACGGCCACTGTACGCTGATTCCCTCCCTGACGAGTGATAGCGATGTGGATCTCAAAAACTTTGGGGTGTTGAGCTATCCGGTGCGCGAGGTGCAGGGCAATCTCTGGATTTTTTTCCCGGCCAATGAGCGCAATGTCAGCGAGCCCACCCTAGAGGTGCCCCTTGTTCCCGGATTTAGTGCCGAGACCCAACCCCAAGCGGTACAAAAATTCATCTTTCCGGGACATCTAGATCAGGTGTTTATTAACTTTATGGATCCCTCCCATGCGCCCTTTGTCCATGGGGCCTGGTGGTGGCGCAAGCGCGGCAAGCTCTTTGAGAAGGCGAAAACCTTTGATCCGTCGCCCTATGGCTTTACAATGCGCCGTCATCCCCTGTTGCGCAAGTCTTGGGCACACCATATTTTGGGTGGCCACCCTGAGGTGGAAATTATCTATCGGCTGCCGGGCATTCGCATTGAAACTAACTATAGCGATCGCCACACCTTTTGTTTTCTGATTACCCTCACCCCCATTAACGATCAGGAAACTGAACTCACCGCCACCTACTACTGGACATTTCCTTGGCTTGCTCCCCTGAAACCCCTACTGGCTCCCCTAGCGCGGGAATTTCTCAACCAAGATTTGCGCATTGTAGCCAAGCAAAGCGAAGGCCTGAAGTACAAGCCACCCTTGACGCTCATTAAAGAAGCAGATTACCAAGCCAAGTGGTACTACCAGCTTAAACGGGAGTATGAAAAGGCCACCCAAGAGGAACGGGAATTTGTCAACCCCCTGAAAACCCAAGTCCTGCGCTGGCGATAAAGGCAGCAGTCCCTCTGGTAGGATCAGAGGGTTAAATCTAAGTTATTCACACTGGCTGTACCTATGCTCCTAGACCTATCGGGAAAACGTGCCCTTGTGACAGGGATTGCCAATAATCGCTCGATTGCTTGGGGGATTGCCCAACAGCTCCATGCAGCGGGTGCTGAGCTGGCAGTGACGTACCTGCCCGACGAGCGGGGAAAGCTCAAGCAAAAGGTCGAGGAACTGACAGCCCCCCTTGTTCCCAAGCTGCTCCTGCCGCTAGATGTGCAGCAACCTCAACAAATTGACGACGTCTTTGCGGCGATTCAATCCACATGGGGTGGCTTAGATATCTTGATTCACTGTTTGGCCTTTGCCCAAAAAGAAGATCTCAGTGGTAACTTTTCAGCAGTCTCCCTTGAAGGCTTTCATCTTGCCCTCGACATTAGTGCCTACTCCCTCATCTCCCTCAGCCGTGCCGCCAAACCGCTGATGACCCATGGGGGTTCAATCATTACCCTCACCTATTTGGGGGGGGTGCGGGTTGTGCCAAACTACAACGTCATGGGCATTGCTAAGGCAGCCCTAGAAATGAACGTGCGCTACCTGGCAGCGGAACTAGGGCCTCTGAATATCCGCGTCAATGGTATCTCTGCGGGACCAATTCGCACCTTAGCCTCCTCAGCTGTAGGGGACATTCTGGACATGATTCACCATGTGGAAGCCACGGCTCCCCTGCGGCGCACGGTAACCCAAACAGAAGTGGGCAACACAGCCGCTTTTCTGGCCAGTGATCTAGCCAGTGGCATCACTGGCCAAATTCTTTATGTGGATTCGGGCTACTGCATCATGGGGATGTGAGGGGCATGCGCTAGAGTAGAGTCAACGAGTTATTGACGAGGCGAAGCATGGGTTTACTTGATCGTGTGGGCATGGTAATTCGCTCTAACCTCAATGCCCTAGTGAGTGCTGCCGAAGATCCGGAAAAAATTCTCGAGCAAACGATTATTGATATGAATGCCGACTTGGTGAAGTTACGCCAAGCGGTTGCTCAGGCCATTGCCGCCCAAAAACGACTCGAACAACAGTACACCCAAAATCTTAAGGATGCCCAGCAGTGGGAAGAGCGGGCACGGCTTGCCCTCAGTAGAGGAGATGAAGCACTGGCTCTCGAAGCCTTGAACCGCAAGAAAACTGCCGCAGATACCGCTATTGCCCTCAAAGCCCAGGTGGATCAAATGGCTGCTCAAGTGAAAACCCTTAAGGACAACTTGACGGCCCTTGAAAGCAAAATTTCTGAGGCCAAAACGAAGAAGGAAATGCTTAAGGCACGGGTTCGTGCAGCCAAAGCCTCCGAACAGATTCATCAAGCGGTTAGCAAGGTGGGCACCTCCAATGCGATGGCGGCATTTGAACGCATGGAAGATAAAGTGCTTCAAATGGAGGCCCGCTCCCAAGCTATTGCTGAACTGAGTGGCGATACGCTCGAAAGTAAATTCGAAGCCCTCCAAAGCAGTGCTAACAAGCAGGACGTGGAATTTGAGCTGCTGGAAATGAAGCGGCAAATGGGCCTGTTGACTGATGCCCCCTCCGCGGGGACGCTACCCCAGACCGCCAGTGGCAGCAGTCAATTGAATATCAATATCAATGTCTCTGCTCCTGAAGTGCAGGACGCACCACGCACCAGTTCATCGTCTCAAAGTAAATCTAAATCTATTGATGACGATATGGCAGAACTTCGCCGCCTACTAGAGAGTTAGTTTCAGTGGGTCGCCTGGGATTCGAACCCAAGACCAATCGGTTAAAAGCCGAGTGCTCTACCGCTGAGCTAGCGACCCGCGCTGTTTCACAGCTTTTTCAGTATAGAGAAAACCACCTTGAAAGACAAGGGGTTAGGGGGACAGCCAGTGGGGAAATTTGCAAAATTGTTCTAGGCTGAGGGGGTGGATGCGCGGATGTGCCTCAGCCTGGGCGCGATCGCCCGCGGTAGTATAGCCCCAGGTGGCCAAGAAGAGTTTTGTTTCCTCGAGTTCCGATGTTGCCGCAACCTGTAGTAGTGCCCCAAGGCGATCTTCAACAAACCACAGGGGAGCGCCATAGGTTGACTGCAGTGCCTGAAGAATCACAGGTTTTGGCTGCTGTTGCTCTTTGCCATAGATGGCCTCCGAGGGAAAAGAAAGGCCCGCCTGCTCCAGCAAATAGGTGACAAAGCGCTGCTCCTTGGTGGTGACAATGGCGAGGGCTTGCCCTTGGGCCTGCCAGTGTTGCACAGCGGCTATGACACCGTCATAAAAGTTATGGAGCGCTAACCAGCTTTGCCAGTCCGTTTCAATCCAGCGATCGCGCAGGCCGTCCACTCGTGCTCCTAAATCAGCGGCAGTGAGATGATAGGTAGCCAGCAGGCGATCGCACACCTTTGGCCAATCTTGGAGAATCTCTTGAGCAGGGGTACCTTCAACAATTGCCCGCAACAGCAGCGGCATCTCCCACCCCACCGTAATCACAGCGCGCAATTGACCAAATTGCCTTTCTAGTTTCTCTAGGGAAATCCCAAGGGGCTGCTCAGGCCACACCTGCTGATAGACTCGCCAACTGGTTTGAAAATATTCCCGCAGGCCGTTACAGAGAACGCCATCAAAATCTAAGGCCAGCAATGAGGGGAATATTTGTGCCATTGATTTCTAAAACCTAACTGGGGCGGGAGGATTCGAACCCCCGAATGGCGGGACCAAAACCCGCTGCCTTACCGCTTGGCGACACCCCATTGCATCGCTTTGTTAGCATAACAAGTCTGGTGACCTTTGTTCAAGGGATAGACTAATTTTTTTTCGTGCCTAAATGCTGTAGTAAAGGGGAAAGGACTTTGCCTCCCGTGGCTTAATAAAGACCTGTTGTTGGGGTTCAAGGTGCAGCTCATCAAATCGCTCTCGCGATAGGTGTGCCATCAATTCCTGCCCATCGTCTAAGCGCAGTTCCACCTGAATTTCCCAGCCCAAGTGAATGATGCGGTGAATGCGAGCTGAGACCGTGTTGCCGTTGGGACTGGTTTCAATAATGATGTCGCGCGGGCGCAGAAAAATATCGCAGTGGGGAGCCGTGCCTTGGGTTTGCTGGAAGACGCGAGCGCGTAAGACATTGACAGGGCCAATAAAGCTCATCACAAAGGGGCTGGCGGGATGGTCGTAAATTTCAGCGGGGGTGCCCACCTGCTCCACTTGCCCTTTGTTCATGACGACAATTTGATCCGCGACTTCCATGGCTTCCTCTTGGTCGTGGGTTACGAAGACCGTTGTCACATGGACATCGTCGTGGAGGTGGCGTAGCCATGCTCGCAGTTCCTTGCGCACTTTGGCATCGAGGGCAGCAAACGGTTCATCGAGCAACAGCACTTTAGGTTCTACGGCGAGGGCACGGGCCAGAGCCACCCGTTGGCGTTGCCCGCCGGAGAGCTGAGAGGGGTAGCGATCGCCCAAGCCAACCAACTGCACCAACTCGAGCAATTCCTCCACCCGCGCTTTGATCTTGGCACGGGGTACCTTGCGCAGCTCTAGGCCAAAGGCGATATTTTGGCGCACGGTCATATGCTTAAAAAGGGCATAGTGCTGAAAGACGAAGCCAATATTACGCTCTTGGACACTTTGATAGGTGGCATCCTTACCCGTGAGGAGAATCCGGCCAGTGTCGGGCATCTCTAGACCCGCAATTAGTCGCAGTAAGGTTGATTTACCAGAACCCGAAGGCCCCAACAGCGCCACCAAAGAGCCACTGGCAATATCCAAATCCACTTGCTTGACCGCTTGAAAGGAGCCAAAGGACTTAGAAACATTTTCAATGGTGATGCCCATAGCACTGCCAGTAATACTCTCGTTTGTCTATAAGATTACAGTAGTTTTGAAGCCTTGTGTCTTTGTCTACAGAGCAAACGCATACTCAAACACTGGCAAGGAGACGAGCAAGGCAGTCATCGCCCCATCCTACCCTCAAACGTTTTGCCCCGAGGACCCCCCATCCAGCACCCAGTGCACTTGGTTTTTAATCCCCCAGTGACCCGCACCGCTTAGGAAGGTTGCCTGTTAGGGGAGGTCATCGGCAGAAGCTAAGGGGCGAAGATAGGTCTGCACAAATGCCTGATAGAAGCCTAGGACGCGCTTATCTTTGAAGACAGCAGGAACGCGGGCAAAGGCGGCACGGGAAATGATGGCATATTCAGGAATGGCAAATACCCTTGTGTCACTGGCTTGATACTGGGGCCAAAAGTAGGGGGTGAGGTGGGGGAGTTTCTGGAGAATCCGTGCAATTTCTGCCTGGGCAACCGCCATTGCCTGATCGGTTGTCGGAGCACCATTAAAGAAAATGGGTAAAGGAAGGGGACCCCGTTCACGGCGCAAGGTGTGGATTTCATTAAAGAGAAATTGGTGAATCACCTGAGCCGCATTGTTGAGGGAGGAGAGATCGGTGTGGCGGGTGGGAATCAAAACGGCGTCACTGGCGTATACGGCGCTCTTAGTTAAAAAAAGCCAAGCACTGGAGCAGTCAATGAGAATGTAGTCGTAGCGATCGCGCAAGGGGGCGAGGAGTTCCCGCAGGCGGGTAATGGGTGGATTTTGGGTTTGCATTGCCTGAATGAGGATGCTTTGCAGTTGTGGCCCAGCGGGAATGGCATCAAAAATATGGGCAGATTTAATACTGCTACTGGTGCGCAGGCGCAAGTCAAAGGGGCGAATCGCGGCTGTAATCGGCTCATCAGGATTTTGCAGACAAGCCGCAAGGGTCGTACTTGTGGGGGTTAGCTCAAGAGTGCGGCTGAGATCCCCCTGAGGGTCACAGTCAATCAGTAAAACGGCCGCATCCGCCACAGCAAGGGTGGCTCCCAAGTTAATCGTGGTGGTGGTTTTGCCCACGCCCCCTTTGTGATTGTAGATGCAGAGAGTAGTGGCACGGGGGCGCGATCGCAAGCAGGTTTTGAGGTCGTCGATAATGCTCTCAAGGCGATCGCCCGTCAGTTCATAGTTGGGCGTGGCTGGATAGACCAAGTGGCCATGGCGTTGAAAAAGCTGAAGATGGCGGGCATTGGTGATCAACCCCCAAGCGGTTCCTTGGCAATGGCAGCCCCTGAGAAGTTGGCGCAGTTGTTGTAGGGCGCGGCTATGGTGGGCAGAACCATTCTCAAGGTTCAAGGCCACCGTTTGACTGGGGGTATTGCGCGAGCGACGGGCAGGGGTTTTAATCTCCACAATTAAATCGGGGTCAACTGGACTCTGAGAAAAGGGAGGCTGATTCTCGCGGGGAAACCGCGCTGCCACATCGGCAATGCCCATACCTGTATCAAAAGAAGAGAGGCGATCGCGATCGCCAAACCCCAACACACTCAACAGCGGTCGGACAAAGTGCTCCTCAATAACGGCTTCCGAGGTTTCGTCACCGTGAATTTGTTGCCATTGCGATCGCAAGCGGGAAATATCCAAGGTTCAGCACCATCCAGCCGTTTTGAATGTTTGAGAATAGGTGGGCCGCCCCCGAGCGTCAAGATCACAACGCTACCAAATCACTGTGGATTGGGCTTTCCAAAGGCCTTGATCATTGGCTATGATAATAAATCTGCACATCTTTCACATTCGTCCCCTTGGGTGTCCTCACCGGATCATGGACGGATGGTTGTTTAACCCATAGGAGTACAACTCAATGGCAGTTCTTAGCCTTGCCCAAATGCTGGAGGCAGGGGTTCATTTTGGCCACCAAGCCCGCCGCTGGAACCCCCGGATGGCACCCTACATCTTCACGGTTCGCAATGGGGTGCACATCATTGACCTCGTACAAACCGCCCAACTGGTGGATGAAGCCTACAACTACATCCGCAACGCTGCTGAAAAAGGCAAACGCTTTTTGTTTATTGGTACCAAGCGTCAAGCCGCCGGCATTGTCGAACAGGAAGCGCTCCGCTGCGGCAGTTACTACGTCAACCAGCGCTGGCTGGGGGGAATGCTCACTAACTGGAATACGATTAAAACCCGTGTCGATCGCCTCAAAGAACTAGAAAGCATGGAGGAAAACGGCCTCATTGATCTGCGGCCCAAACAGGAAGCCTCAGCCCTGCGGCGAGAGCTGGCACGCCTACAAAAATACCTTGGCGGGATCAAACAAATGCGGCGGCTGCCCGATGTTGCGATCATTGTGGATGTCAAGCGGGAGTACAACGCCGTTGCCGAGTGTCACAAATTGGGGATTCCTATCGTGGCGCTGCTAGATACCAACTGTGACCCCACCCAAGTGGATATTCCCATCCCCGCTAACGATGATGCCATTCGTTCGATTAAGCTGATTGTGGGCAAACTCGCCGATGCCATTTACGAAGGCCGCCATGGTCAGTTGGAGGAACCCGAAGCCAATCTCGCTGATGAGGACGACGATGGGATGACCGCCAGCGACGATGGTGATGCCGAAGCTCTAGATATTCCAGATGACTCTGACGCTTAATCCTTGAGGAACCGATCATGGCAGAGATTTCAGCCAAACTAGTCAAAGAACTGCGGGACAAAACCGGTGCCGGCATGATGGACTGCAAGAAAGCCTTGCAGGAGTCCAATGGCGATATGGAAGCCGCCATTGCTTGGCTGCGGCAAAAGGGCCTAGCCTCTGCGGGTAAAAAGGCCGGGCGTCTAACCAGTGAAGGTCTGGTGGATAGCTACATTCACACCGGTGGGCGCATTGGTGTGCTGGTGGAGGTGAACTGCGAAACTGACTTTGTCGCTCGTAACGAGAAATTTAAAACCCTGGTCCAAGACATTGCCAAGCAAATTGCTGCTTGCCCCAATGTGGAATTTGTCTCCCTAGACGATATTCCCGCCGAGTACAAGGAGAAAGAACGCCAGATTGCCCTTGGTTCCGATGCCTTGAAAGGGAAACCCCCAGAAGTCCAAGAAAAAATTGTTGCTGGCAAGCTGGAAAAAACCCTCAAAGAGCTCTGTTTGCTCTACCAGCCCTTTATCCGCGATCAGTCCAAGACTGTTGAAGAGTTGGTGAAGGAGCACATTGCCGAACTGGGCGAAAATATCCAGATTCGCCGCTTCCAACGCTTTGTCCTCGGTGAGGGGATCGAGAAGCAAGAAACTAACCTTGCTGAGGAAGTAGCTGCCCAAACCCAAGCCATGAGTGCTGCTGCAAAAACCGCCGAAGCAACTGCAGAGGTGGCTGAAACTGCCCCACCTGAAGTGAGCGCACCTGAACCGGCAGCGGAAGTGACAACTGAAGAGCCAGCCCCAGAACCTGTAGCAGCTGCTGAGCAGACGGCGGAACCTGCGGCTGAAAGCAAGGGATTCGGTGCCGCTACCAAAAAATCCGGTGGCAAGTCTCGCCCAAACAAGAAGAAAAAATAAGGCCCCTAGGCGTAGCCATGGGCTTGGAGAAACGCAAGGTCAATTTCGTTATTCACTGCGGTTGAGGCGTTTTGGGGCTGGAGAAACTTGCGGGTATATTTGCCCAGTAGATCCGCCTCTAGGTTCACCCCATCGCCAACCCTAAGAAATTGCAACGTGGTTTCTGCATAGGTATGGGGGATGACAGCAATGCTGAACTCATCCCCTTTTTCATTGCAATGGGCAATAGTGAGGCTAATGCCATTGATGGCAATACTGCCTTTGGGGATAATGTACACTGCCACCGTTTCAGGGGCGGAGAATGTCAATTCCCAACTGGTGCCTGTGGGAGCGATCGCCAGTAGGGTGCCGACACCATCCACATGACCAGTAACAAAATGTCCCCCCACCCTATCGCCTACCCGCAGGGCAGGTTCGAGGTTGACCATTGCTCCCGCTGCCGCTTTGGCCGCCAATGTAGTGCGCTGTAGCGTTTCCGGAGAGACGCTGACTGTAAACCCCGTGGCATCAACGGTTTCCACTGTGAGGCAAACACCCTCAACAGCAATACTATCGCCAATGGCCACATCCCCAAGGAAAGGGGCATCGCTGGCAGTAATCACCAACTGTGACTCGGAGCGTTGCTGGAGCACACCGATCGCCTGAATAATACCAGTAAACATTGTTATCTATCCCTTAAGTAGATTCAAGTAGATGAGATTTAAGTAGATGCCTTTGATAAAACCTCAACTCTGCCTCAAGGGCGGTGGCGATCGTGCTACTTTGGCGGAAGCCGTGCCCCTCTTCGGCAAAGGTGTAATACTCGACGGGAATGCCCTTGGCCTGAAGGGCGGCCACCATCTGTTCCGCTTGGCCAGGGGGAACAACCACATCCTTTAGCCCTTGAAAGAAAATCACGGGGCAGGTGAGGCAATCCGCATGGTAAAGGGGCGATCGCTGGCGGTAGAGGTCTGCCCCTTCGGGATAGGGGGCAATCAGTTGATCAAAATAATGGGCCTCAAAGGCATGGGTTTCCTTGAGCAGGCTCAGGAGATCACCAATGCCGTAGTAACTTGCCCCCACATGGAAGACGCGCGTAAATGTCAGTGCACAAAGGGTGGTATAGCCGCCGGCACTGCTGCCACGAATTGCCAAGCGATCGCCCGCCACTCGTCCTTGAGCCACCAAATACTCCGCCCCTGCAACACAGTCGGCCACATCCACCACTCCCCACTGTCCCCGCAGGGCATTGCGATAGGCGCGACCATAGCCGGTACTGCCACGATAGTTGACATCTAACACCGCAAAGCCGCGACTGGTCCAGAACTGGATGCGCAGATCTAAGCCAGTGCCACTGGCGGCCGTAGGCCCCCCATGGCTTCTCACGATTAAGGGTGGGCGTGACGGGGGCTGCACTTGGGGATTTTGGGGCGGGTAGAAAAAGCCGTAGGCGGTGGCCCCCTCAGTTGTCGGAAATGCAATCCGCTCGGGCTGAGAAATCCACTCAGGCGGCAGGGGAGAAGCAATGGGCCGAAGCGATGTTGTGGTGCCGTCCTCAAGATTGAACTGCCCAATATGGGGAGGCAACAGGGGCGAACTGGCAACAAAGGCAACGGCGCGATCGCTCACCCGAACGAGGGAATGGATCTCGGTATAATCCGTCGGAACAGTTTGCCATTTACCTGTTTCTAGGGAAACCACTGCCAGCTGCCATAGCCCGCGATCGCTATAGGTTAAGACCGCCGTCTCTGGATTCACCAGAGCATAGGTGGATTGACCAAAAACCCACAGGGGTACACCGGCATCATAACTGGCTTGCCAAACGGGGTCATGGCGGCTATCACAGTAACGATAGAGATTCCACCAGCCAGAGCGATCGCTGATGTAGTAGAGGGTCTTTCCCTGCCATTGGGGTTGTTGGACAGATTCCTCACTGCTGCCAGCAATGCGGTAGGGGGTACCCAGGGAACCGTCACTACTGACCATGGCGCCCCACAGTTCACAGCCATCCCAGGGCATCTGCGGTGCTGACCATTGCAGCCAGACAAGGGTCTTACCGTCTGGACTCAGGCGGGGTGCCCCATAGAAGCCTGCTCCTTGAACCAGCACGGTTCGCTCTCCCCCTAAGGCAATAGCCACAATGGACTGTTGGCTACGACCCTCTGCTAGAAGCACCTCTTGCACACACAGCAGGCGATCGCGCCAAGGATCAACACAGCCATCAGCAAAGCGAGTATTGGCAGCTTGGTAGATTAACGTGGGGTGGGGTTCCCCAAGGGCATAGATGCCCTGATCGGTATCATTGACAAAGTAAATCTGATCACCATGGCACCAGTAGGCGCCGCCGCCATACTCATTCACTCGCGATCGCGCACTCCAGGGGGCAGCCAAAAGTTCTTGCCCTTGACGCACCAACACCACGCGCCCCTTTTGTTGAGGACGCCGCTCTAACCACACCAGACCCAGGGGAGTAGAGCGCAATTCACTGAGACTGGTGGCAGCAGCACTAACTTCCGCTGCAGAAAGGATGGAAGGCCAGTAGCCGCAGTCTAGACTCATTGGGGAAGTTGCTCAAGCACCAATTTTTGCCGTTTCACTGGCTCGGGGATGCTAATCGGGTACTTGCCGGTAAAGCAGGCGGAACAGAAGCGATCGCCCGTATCGTAGGTGGCGGCAATCATCCCCTGCCAACTGAGGTAACTCAGGGAATCCACGCCAATCTGAGCGGCAATCTCAGGCACAGACTTGGTGGCGGCAATCAGTTGATCTTGAGTATCGGTGTCAATGCCATAGAAGCAGGGGTGAGTGACAGGGGGCGAAGAAATACGCATGTGGACTTCCACAGCACCGGCATCCCGCAGTGCCTTGACAATTTTGCGGCTAGTGGTGCCCCGCACAATCGAGTCATCGACAATCACCACCCGCTGTCCCATCAGTACATCCCGCAGCGGATTCAGCTTCATGCGAATTCCCGACTCCCGCATCGACTGGGTGGGCTGAATAAAGGTGCGCCCCACGTAGCGATTTTTAATCAAGCCTTCGGCGTAGGGTACCCCCGTCGCTTGGGAAAAGCCAATGGCCGCTGGCACGCCAGAATCAGGCACAGCAATCACCACGTCGGCATCGGCGGGAGCTTCCCGACCCAACTGGTACCCCAAGCGCTGCCGGTAGCTATAGAGGCTCTCCCGCTGCATGACACTATCAGGACGGGCAAAGTAAATCATCTCAAAGATACACAGCTTCCGTTGGGACTCTGCCCATTGTATGCTGCCAATCCCTTCAGGAGTAATGTGGACGAGTTCCCCCGGCTCCACATCCCGCACATAGTCGGCACCAATAATATCAAGGGCGCAGGTCTCCGAAGCAAGGACATAATGGGCTGTCCCTTCTATCATCAGGCGGCCAATCACTAAGGGACGAATGCCGTGGGCATCCCGCAGGCCAAACAATCCCGCTGGGGTACCCACCACTAAACTAAAAGCCCCTTGGCACTGTTGAGCCGCAGTAATCATGCCCTCTGACCAGGATTGGCCAGTGGCCACCGCTTGGGCGATCGCCCAGGCAATGAGTTCAGAATCTGTTGTACTCGCCAACACCGCCGTGGGCGCATCACAGGCCAGCACCTGTTCCCGCAGGGCGTAGGTATTCACCAAGTTGCCGTTGTGGGCTAAGGCCAAAGGTCCTAGGCGGGTTTCCACTACCACTGGTTGGGCGTTGACAATGCGACTGGAACCTGTGGTTGAGTAGCGGTTGTGGCCGACAGCCAAATCTCCCACCAGCCGTCCAAGAATCTCTTCATCAAAGACTTGGGACACCAAGCCCATATCCTTGTAACAGTGGACGGTGTTTCCAGCAAATGTGGCAATGCCAGCCGATTCCTGACCTCGATGTTGCAGGGCATAGAGACCAAAGTAGGCGAGGCGAGCCACATCCGCCCCGGGGGCATAGACCCCAAACACACCACAGGCTTCTTCCGGCTTATCAGCAAATTGTTGTTCTGTCATTTAGTCCAAATATTTCGGCAGGGGCGATCGCCACGCAAGAGCTAACTCCTTTATCGTAACGTTGATAAGCAGAGAATTGTCACAGGTGTCAATACACAGTTCGGTATGTTCACCATTAACCACCCCTAAGCGTGTCCAAGCATTGGGCAATTGCGCCTGCACATAGGCCTCCCATGCTGTCTGTTCCGTCGGTGGCACAGAAACCAGAATTCGCGCCCCCCCTTCAGCAAATAGCAGCACATCCCAGCGGGGATAGGTGCCCGCTGGTAATTGAATCTTCGCCCCCCGCTGGCCGCTGAGACAGCTTTCTGCCAAGGCCACAGCCAAACCACCTTCACTGAGATCGTGGGCACTGGCAATCCAACCCTGCTGAATGCCATAGCGACACACTGCCTGCACTCGCTGCTCTAGGTCTAAATCAATCTGAGGTGGACAACCGGCCACAAGCCCATGAATCTGGGCCAGGTATTCTGAACCGCCTAGGCTCAGGCGCGGATCACTCAAAGGCGTAGTCAGAGGCAACCCCAATAGGTAGATGACATCCCCTGGCGATCGCCAGCCCTGACCGACAACCCGCTGCAGGTCGGCAATCAACCCCACCATCCCCACCACAGGGGTCGGATAAATGGGCTGGGGCTGGCCATTCCTATCAATTGTTTCGTTGTAGAGGGAGACGTTCCCACCTGTGACCGGCGTTTGCAGGGCATGGCAAGCCTCGGCAAGACCTCGGCAGGCATTGGCTAACTGCCAGTAACCCACAGCGGTTTCTGGGCTACCAAAATTGAGGTTATCGGTAACAGCCAGAGGCTCTGCCCCGACACAACTGAGATTACGAGCAGCTTCGGCAACGGCTGCTTTGCCCCCTTCGTAGGGATCCAGATACACATAGCGGCTGGGGCAATCCACGGTTGCAGCAATTCCTTTTGGCGTACCCCGCAGGCGAATCACTGCTGCATCGGCATCGCCGGGGAAGATCAAGGTATTATTTTGGACTTCGTGATCGTACTGACGATAGACCCAGGCTTTAGAGGCAATACTGGGGGTAGCAAGGAGCGTGAGCAAAATCTCCGCGGGCGATCGCGCCGGTAGCGGTAATTGATCCACCGACCACTGCCGCGCCTGTTGGACATAGGCTGGCGGCTCATTAGGGCACTGTCGCTCATAGAGGGGAGTATCTTCGGCAAGGGCACGGGCAGGCACCTCTGCGGCCACCTCGCCACGGTAAAGCACCCGCACCACCGGTTCAGCAATGACACGCCCCACAACCACCGCCTGCAAGCCCCAACGATGGAAAATCTCAATCAGTTCTGCTTCCCGTCCTTGCGCCGCCACAAACAGCATCCGTTCTTGGGATTCCGAAAGCAGAAACTCGTAGGGCACCATCCCCTGTTCGCGCACGGGCACCTTGTCCAAGTCCAGTTCAATGCCCACACCGCCTTTGGCAGCCATTTCCGAGGTCGAACAGGTCAATCCTGCCGCCCCCATATCTTGGGCGGCCACAACTGCTCCAGTTTGAAAGGCTTCCAGACAGGCTTCAATGAGGCATTTTTCCATGAAGGGATCCCCCACTTGAACAGCGGGGCGATCGCCCATTGACTCATCCGTCAGCTCGGCACTGGCAAAACTGGCTCCCCCCATGCCATCCCGCCCCGTGGTGGCGCCAACGTAGAGGACTGGATTGCCAATACCACTGGCTGCCGATTTAACAATCTCTGGGGTTTCCATAAGACCCAGGGCCATGGCATTCACCAAGGGGTTACCGGTATAGCAGGGGTCAAAATAGACCTCCCCCCCCACTGTGGGCACACCGACACAGTTGCCATAGTGGGCAATACCCGCCACTACTCCTTTCACCAATTGTTGGGTTTTTGCTTCCTTAAGATCACCAAAGCGCAGGGCGTTCAGCAGGGCAATGGGACGTGCCCCCATCGTAAAAATATCCCGCAGAATCCCCCCCACTCCAGTCGCTGCTCCCTGAAAGGGTTCAATGGCCGAAGGATGGTTGTGGGACTCAATCTTAAAAGCAAGGCGCAAGCCATCCCCTAAGTCCACAACACCAGCATTCTCACCGGGACCGACAAGAACCCGTGGTCCTTGGGTAGGAAACTGCTTCAGCAGGGGCCGCGAGTTTTTGTAGCAGCAATGCTCCGACCACATCACGCCGAACATTCCCAATTCCGTGCGGTTGGGATGACGGCCTAGGCGACGGACAATTTCAGCATATTCCTGGGGCTTGAGACCTTCTGCAGCAATCTCAGCCTCAGTGACGAGGGGGGTTTGGCTCATGGCAAAGGATCATTCAGCTATGTTATTGATTATCGAGCCTAGCGGGAATTGGGGTACCAAAACATTCCCTTAATCCCCTCGGGATCGGGGCGAAAACCCAACTGACGGTAAAAGTCCACCACATGGGGATCGGCAAAGAGGGTAATGTTGCTGATGTCCTCGCTGCGCAGTTCTTTGATAATCTGCCGCATCAGCTCCTTGCCCAGACCGCGCCCCTGAAATTCTGGATGCACCACTACATCCCAAATCGTGGCATTGAAGGCATGGTCAGAGGTGGCACGGGAAAAGCCAATCAGACGACGATAGGCACCCCGCTGCTCCCACATTGAGATCACCAAAAAGCTGTGCTGAATTGCTTTTTTCACCTTACGAATCGGACGGCGCGACCAGCCGACAGCATCACAAAGTTCTTCTAGTTCATAGACATCAATATCTTTTTCTTTGCTAAAAATAATTTTGCTTTCGCTGCCATTGTCCCGCTCTACCGGAGAACCTAAACTAGGGGACGTCGTGGTAGTGCTGGCAGTCGGTTGTGAATTGAACAGCGATTTCCAGAAGCTCATGCAAGTATGCTGGAGATGGAGAAACGACCTAGTGTAACCCGGCCTAGGCTATAGTATAGCGACTCTCACCCATGGTTTCCGATTTTCAACTGCGTAACCTTGATGTCCTGAAGCGATTCAACCGCTCTTTTCCGGACTTTTATGAGCAATTTGTTGGTCGGGACGTCCAACTGCAAAAACTGAAGTTGGGCTTTCAAATTCATCGGACAAATCAGGCGGTGATTCAAATCGTCCCCGAGGGCGATCGCTCCATTCTCCACTTTGCCCACCGCAATCACTCTTATCTCCTGAGTGATCTCTTTGGGGTGATGGCCGCCTACAAGCTGACGATTCACAATGTCTCGCTCTATGGCCATGTGCGACCACCGCTGCTGGTCTTTGTCAAACTTGTGCTCTCAGAGCAGGGCAAACCCCTGACCAAAAAGCGCAGTGAAAGCGTCCGCCGTGCCCTCCAACAGACCCTCAGTGGTGAGTTTGCGGTTGAGGAAATGCTGGCCATGGAGTTTAACCTCAACGAAGGCCTGCCGCAAGTTACCACCAGTTTCTATCAAGATCAGGTCTTTCATCTGCCGGCACTCTTGGTGGAGTCTGCAAATCATCCGGCACTGCTCTATAAGGTAATGCACGCCCTTTGGCAAGAGGAATTGCTGGTGGTCAATATCAATTTTATGCTTTGGCAGGGGCGGGTGCGGCTGTTGCTCTATCTGCTGGGTCCCAATGGCAGCGTTATTCCCGACTATTTAGGCTCACGGATTGCCGCCAAAATCAAGGATCATTTAACAGGAAATACAGCCCTTTTGTGAAATAGGAGAGACCGTCTTGGCTTTCATGTTTTGAGTCTGTTTCATCCCCCTGAAAAGGTTTGGAGTTGGGGTACCATAGGGGATGTTTGTCCCCTTGATGACAACTCCAATGACGGCTGAACAACATCTCCACCTGTGGCGACCGGTGAACCTCAGCGATCGCATTCTGGCGGCAATTGATGTCGGGACAAACTCAATTCACATGGTGGTGGTGCAAATTCAGCCCAGCTTACCCAGCTTCAAAATCATTGCGACGGAAAAGGATATGGTGCGGCTGGGGGAACGCTGCCAAATTACCGGGCAACTGACGGAAGAGGCCATGCAGCGGGCGATCGCCACCCTGCGGCGCTGTCGCGAATTGGCCACGGGCCTCAAGGCGGAAGAAATGATTGGCGTGGCCACGAGTGCCGTGCGCGAAGCCCCCAATGGTCGCGAGTTTTTAGAGCGGGTCAAAAAAGAGACCGGCCTGACCATTGATCTCATTTCCGGCGAAGAGGAAGCGCGGCGCATCTACTTGGGGGTACTCTCGGGGCTAGAATTCAACGGCAAGCCCCACATCATCATAGACATTGGGGGTGGCTCCACGGAGTTAATTCTTGGCGATGGCCATGAACCTCGTTGCCTCAGTAGTACCAAGGTGGGGGCTGTGCGCCTGACGGATTTATTTGTCAAAAGTGATCCCATTAGCGATCAAGACTACATTGCCCTGCGTGCCTATGTGCGGGGAATGTTGGATCGCGCTGTGGAGGACCTGCGGCAGCAGCTCGGCCCCCATGAAAAACCGCAATTGGTGGGTACCTCAGGCACCATTGAAAGCCTGATGATGATTCACACCTGCGATCGCCTTGGTACTTGCCCCCCCTCTCTACGGGGCTATGAACTCACCCTTGAGGACTTGAAAGCTCTGCTGGCCAAATTGCGGCGGCTCAACTTTAACCAACGCTGTCAACTCTTGGGGATGTCGGAGCGGCGAGCGGAAATTATTGTTGCGGGGGCAGTAATTCTCGCTGAGGCCATGGAGATGCTTGGCCAAAGCAGCCTGATCACCTGCGATCGCGCCCTGCGGGAAGGCATCATTGTGGATTGGATGCTGACCCACGGACTGATTGAAGACCGCCTGCGCTATCAAAGCTCCGTCCGCCAGCGCAGTACCTACAGTTTGGCGCAAAAATTCCACGTCAATCTGGCCAGCAGTGAACGGGTGGCCAATTTTGCCCTAACCCTGTTTGATCGCACCCAAGGGATTCTCCACAACTGGACAGAAGCAGAACGGGAACTCCTCTGGGCAGCGGCCATTCTCCACAATGCCGGCCACTACGTCAGCCATTCCGCCCACCATAAACATTCCTACTACCTTGTGCGCCACGGCGGCTTACTCGGCTACACTGATACGGAAATTGAAATCATTGCCAACCTCTGTCGCTATCACCGCAAAAGCCCCCCCAAGAAAAAGCATGAAAACTTCCGTCAATTGATGGGACGGCGAGAACGGCAAATGGTCGAGCAACTCAGTGCCATTCTACGGCTGGCTTCGGCCTTGGATCGGCGACAAATTGGGGCCGTGGATCACATTACCTGTGAGTGGCGCGCTCCGCAGCGACAGTTTTGCCTGCAGATCCATCCGGCAGATCCTAGCGATCGCTGTGAGTTGGAAATTTGGAGTGTCAACTACAAAAAAGAACCCTTTGAAAGCCAATTTAGCGTCAGCTTGAAGGTGGAATTAGTGGCCGCCAGGGGCACGGTTCTAGCTACAGCAGTGAATTAGTGATTGAAGCGCCTTAGACTTTTTCAACTGGGGGCTGACCCAATAGCCCTTGGGGGCGCACAAGCAGCACCAGAAAGAGGATTGCAAAGGCAGCAGCATCCCGAAACCCCGAAGCGGCCGCAGGCACGATTGCCTCCACCAATCCCAGCAAAAAACCGGCCAACATTGTTCCCGGTAAGCTCCCGAGGCCCCCCACAACAATCACCGCTAACCCCTTGAGACCAAAGATCACCCCAAACTGTGGCCCTGTAATCCCAACACTCAAGGCAATGAGGGTGCCAGCAACAGCAGCCAAAGCACTGCTAACAAAAAATGTCACTTGAATAATGCGATCACCATC
>NZ_JACOMP010000053.1:0-2955 GCF_014466085.1 Thermosynechococcus sp. OHK43 | reverse complement strand
CCCAAATGGAGACGCTGATTTTTTTGATGGCCACCCGTTCCCTGCGATATATTGCCGAGGAATTGCTGCGGCAGGGGCGATCGCCCACCGAAGGATTGGCGATTCTGCAATGGGCGGGGCAACCCCAGCAACAATTCTGGTTTGGCACCCTAGAGACCTATCTGAAGACGCCTCACTTTCCAGACATGGCTCCTGCGGTCGTTGTCATTGGCGCGATCGCCCAAAAACGCTACCCGTTGGCTAGTCTAGATCTGGTCTTTCCTGAATTTTTGAGGATTTCCCCATCATCAATGTCTCCCCTCTACGGCAAAACGATTCTCGTCACTCGTGCGGCAGCTCAAGCGAGTGAGTTTACTCAGCAACTTATAGCAGCCGGTGCCACCGTTTTAGAAATGCCGACACTGGAAATCGTTCCCCCTAGTTCTTGGCAGCCCCTCGATCGGGCCCTGGCAGAACTCGATACCTTTGACTGGCTGATTCTGACTTCCCACAATGCCGTTACGTTTTTTATGAAACGGTTACACAGTCATGGCAAGGATAGCCGTGCCCTCGCGGGTCTCAAGATTGCTGTCGTCGGTGAAAAAACTGCCCAAACCCTTAGCAGTTACGGCTTAGGGGCTGACTTCACCCCCAGGGAATTTGTCGCCGATGCCCTAGTGGTAGAATTCCCAGAACCTGTGGCCGGGTTGCGTTTTCTTTTTCCACGGGTTGAAAAGGGCGGACGACCCGTCCTAGGGGAGGCCTTTACGGCGGCTGGGGCTGAGGTGGTTGAGGTGCCTGCCTACAATTCATGCTGTCCCCAAACCGTTGATGCCCAAGTTTTAGGAGCGCTGCAAGCGGGTCAAGTGGATATGGTCACGTTTACCAGTTCTAAGACGGTGAAACACTTTTGCCAATTAGTGGGTCCTCAGGCGGCAGAGTTACTTCAGAATGTGCAGATTGCCAGTATCGGGCCGCAAACCTCCCAAACTTGCCGTGAGCTCTTGGGACGAGTGGATACTGAAGCCACAGAGCATACCCTGGAGGGACTCCTTCAGGCATTATTACGGATAGCTTAGGACTTGGGGATAAAGAAGGTACCTCAATCCGCTAGTGTGAAAAAAGGACTGTTGTAAAGCAATTGTGGAGCATGACCCACGCAACCGATGTGTTGACGCTTGGCCGTTGGATGGCGGCGGATTTTAGTAACCAAGCGCAAGCCTTTGAGAATCCTCCCTTCTATGCCCATATTCGGGTGTGTATGCGTCCCCTTCCCAGTGGTGTTCTGGAGGGTATTGCCCTTTATGTGGAACAGGCCTATGACTATCTCCTAGGCGTCCCCTACCGCACACGGGTTTTGGAACTAGTGCCCGCCAATGATCACATTGTCATTAAAAATTATGTACTCAAGGATGAAAAACGCTTCTTTGGGGCAGCTCGCGATCGCCAGCGGCTTCAGGCCATGCGAGCCGATGATCTTGAACTCCTCTGTGGCTGCAATATGCTCACCTACTGGACAGGGCATAGTTTTCGCGGTGAAGTGGAGCCGGGCAAAGCCTGTAAAGTTGTGCGTAAGGGACGGGAAACCTATCTCGATAGCACGTTTGAAATTGATGGCGATCGCTTCATTAGCCACGATCGCGGACGGGATCCCGAAACCGATGAGCACGTTTGGGGATCCGTAGCCGGCCCCTTTCACTTTGTCCGCTGGCAGAGCTTTGCCGATGAAATTATTGCCTAGGTGGCTTGCCAATCTGGCAACGGCTTGCCTTGATAATACAGGCGAAAGAGTCCCCAAGCTCCTAGGGCGATCGCTACCAAGCTGACCACTTGAGCAATTCGCAGAGGGCCCAGCATCAGGCTATCCATGCGCAGCCCTTCAATCCAAAAGCGACCCAAGCTGTAGGCGATGGCATAGACCATCAGAAGCGTCCCCGGCTTTTGATAGCGAGGTTGACGAAAGAGCCACAGCAGGAGCAGAAAAACCCCCAAATTCCAAAGAGACTCATAGAGAAACGTGGGGTGGTAATAGGCTTCGTTGATTAGCTGAGGAGGACGCTGTGGCGCAGGGATATAGAGTTTCCACGGCAAATCAGTGGGGGCACCAAAGGCCTCAGAGTTGAAAAAATTACCCCAGCGACCAATGGCCTGTCCCAAAACCAATGAAGGGGCAACCACATCCGCCACTTGCCAAAAGGAAAGCCGCTGCACATAGGTAAAGATAGCCATCGCCACCATGCCACCGAGAATGGCGCCGTGAATGGCAATGCCGCCTTTCCATATTTGAAGCACTTGATCTAGATGTTTTTGATAAAAGCCCCAGTTAAAGGCGACGTAATAGAGTCGTGCAGCGGGAATAGCTGCAACCACAAGCCAAATGGATAGATCCGCAATCTGATCAGGGTCAATCTGCCGCTGGCGTGCCAAGCGCTGACTCAGCCAGAGGCCAATAAAAACAGCGACAGCAATCAATAACCCGTACCACCGAAGGGTGATAAACCCTAGCTCAAGGGTGGCACCGGGGGATTGGAAAGTGGCGATCATGCCTAGGGCAAGTTCTAAACGGCGCGAGCAGTCTGAATGACAGTGGCAAAGGCATCGGCATCCAGGACAGCCAATTGAGCCAGCATCTTGCGATTCAGTTGAATGTCTGCTTTTTTCAGGGCACCCATGAGTTGACTGTAGCTCATGCCATGTTGACGCGCAGCAGCGTTAATGCGGGCAATCCAGAGCCGCCGAAAGTCGCGTTTGCGCCGCCGGCGATCGCGATAGGCATTGCACAGTGCCTTCATGACCACCTGATTTGCCGTGCGGAAGAGCTTCGAGTGCCCCGCCCGATAGCCCTTGGCGAGCTTGAGAATTTTTTTACGCCGTTTGCGGGCAACGTTACCCCGCTTGACCCTTGCCATAGTTCAACTTCACCCTTAATCAAAAACCGAAAAACTGAAAATTGATAAATTAAGCGTAGGGCAGCAT
>NZ_JACOMP010000052.1:0-4688 GCF_014466085.1 Thermosynechococcus sp. OHK43 | reverse complement strand
CCTCTACTACTAGATCTTGATCGCGATAGTAACCCTGCTTGCGCTCAACCGTAACTCCCGGCCAGTTGCCAACGCGCTGATTTAGTCCTGTAAGGCCATTGAAAATTGTTGTCTTACCACAGTTAGGATTGCCAATCAAGGCAATAGTTGCTGTCATGCTACACTCCATTAGTTACAGGGGCGAAACTTCCAGTGCATCGGCCTCATCCTTACGTAGGCTCAAATGGAAACCCCGCACTTTAATCTCTGTGGGATCACCTAGGGGGGCATGGCGGACAATCTCAATTTCAGTGCCGGGGGTCAAGCCCATTGCCAATAATTTACGTTTATAACTAGGGGCAGTAGGGGCATATCCGGTAATGCGTAGACGGGCACCAATGGGAGCAGTACGTAGATGAACCTCTCTCGCTTTGACAGCTGCCAGCAAAATGTGTTGCGCTAAGGCGTGGTTAATGCAAAATCGCTGGTCATTGAGAGCAACCATCGCCGCACCGTGATTATTTTTTTTCAGGATGGTAATGATGACTCCCGGTTTTAGACCCATTCCTAAAAGCTCTCGAGGGTTAGGGCATGTCAACCGAGCAATCATGTAGAGATCGCCAGCTTTAGCCTCTGCCAGGGAAATCAGCTTAGACATCGGTTCTCTCCAGCATTGTCCTTCGAGATGGGGATCAGCAATATAGGTGTAGGACGGCCATGAATGTGAAGGTTTTCGCATTTAATATCTGCTTTTTGATTGCTTATTGATTCTCGTTCTCAATAATAGCAGACTACAGACCAGAACTGTTGAATCCCTTAACAGAACTTAGTACCTTAGCAACTGCCCTCCTTTGGTAAAGACTTGCAAACAAGCGTGAAGAAGGCTCCAGAATCCTGATACAACAATTGATGGAGTTGCAGCCGAACATCAACCGATTCCTATGAATATTGCTGTTATTGGCTTGAGTCACAAAACCGCCCCCGTGGATGTACGCGAAAAATTGAGTGTGCCAGAGGATGTGCGGGAGCGGGCACTGCAACATCTGCGCGGCTACGCCCATATTCAGGAGGCCACGATTCTCAGCACCTGTAACCGCTTGGAAATTTACATTGTTACCAGTGACACTGAGGTGGGCGTGCGGGAAGTGCATCAGTTTCTCAGTGAGTGGAGTCACATTCCCCTGCCACAACTGCGCCCGTACCTCTTTATCCTGCTCCATCAGGATGCCGTGATGCACCTGATGCGGGTGGCTTCGGGTCTAGATAGTTTGGTCATTGGCGAGGGGCAAATTCTCTCCCAGGTGAAACGCTGTCATCAGTTAGGACAACAGTACAAGGCCATTGGTTCGATTCTCAATCGCCTCTTTACAGCGGCGATCGCTGCCGGGAAGCGGGTACGCACAGAAACCAGTATTGGCACTGGGGCAGTCTCCATCAGTTCAGCGGCGGTGGAACTGGCGGATCTGCGGCTGCAGAATCTACAAAACTGCCGAATTGCCGTTGTCGGTGCCGGTAAAATGTCCCGCTTGGTAGTGCAACACCTGATTGCCCGGGGCGTAAAGGAAATCAGCATTATCAACCGCTCCTTGGAACGGGCACAGGAACTGGCGCAGCAGTTTCCCGAAGTGCGCTTTGAACTCTTTACGATGACAGATCTGCTGCCGATTGTGGCAGCGATGGATTTGGTCTTTACGGGTACAGCAGCAACCCAGCCCCTCCTGGATCGCGAGAACCTAGGCTCCGTACTCACAGGCGATCGCCCCCTTGCCATCATTGATATTTCTGTGCCCCGCAATGTCCATGCCAATGTGACGGAATTGGCCTGCGTAGAACTTTTTAATGTGGATGATCTGGAAGCTGTAGTGGCACAAAACCAAGAGGCTCGACGCCAGTTAGCCCAAGAGGCTGAGGGCATCCTTGAGGAAGAATTAGAGACATTTTTGGCTTGGTGGCACGCCCTGGAAACGGTTCCAACAATCCGCAGTCTGCGCCAAAAAATGGAAGCGATCCGTACCCAGGAACTAGAAAAAGCCCTCTCTCGCTTGGGTAGCGAGTTTGCTGACAAGCACCAAGGGGTCATTGAAGCTATGACCCGCACCATCATCAACAAAATCCTCCATGATCCGACAGTGCAACTGCAATCCCAGCGAGACCTAGAGAGTCGTCAACGCGCTATGCAAACCCTCCAAGACTTGTTTAATCTCGAACCCATCGAAGCCTAGGGCCTATGCGCCACGTGGGTGATTGTGGGGAGGCGGTAGTTGCGGCGTGGCTACAAACTCAGCAGTGTCAAATTTTGGCTCAAAACTGGTCTTGCCCTTGGGGTGAACTGGATATTGTTGCCTGTGATCCGGAGGGAGTGGTGCTCTTTGTCGAAGTGAAAACCCGCCGTTCTTACAACTGGGATAGGGATGGCCTCGACGCTATTTCCCCCAGCAAGCAACGCAAACTCATTTTGGCAGCCCAAGCATTCCTAGAGTCTCAGCCCCAGTGGCAGGAGCACCCCTGTCGCTTTGATGTGGCCTTGGTGCGACACCAAAGGGGTGCCTATTGGCTCCATTGCTACCTGGAACAGGCCTTTACCTTAGACTCAACCGCGTGAAGCCATTTACCAGCTCAGCAGTTTTTGCAGGCGATCGCGAATCCAGTTCATCGGCCGACTTGGATCCGACTCTTGGCGACTCAGTTCCTGAAGCTCCTGTTGATGTTGCGCCAGCACATCCTGGCGGCGGGCGATCGCCACCGCAATATCCTCAGCCAGGAAAGGATGTTCCTTGAGCAACTGTTCAAATCCCTCCCGCGGCAGGACAAACAATACCGTATCCGTCATTGCCATCATTGTTGTTGGGCAGGCCACCCCCAGCATTAGGGGCAGTTCGCCAAAGTGCTCCCCGGGATTAAATCTCATCATCGGCTTCAGTTCCCCATCCTCCTCATAGACCGCTGCCATCTGCCCCTGTAATACGATGTAGAAGTTGCTGATCGGCTCCTGAGCACGGAACAAAATTTCCTTCGCTCTCAGGTGCTTGCGGTAGCCCGATTCAATGAGAAAGCGTAATTGCAAATCATTCATGCATTGAAAATAGCTCACCTGCCGAAGCAGCGACCTTAAGGAGGGCGTTGCTGGTGCCAAGGGCATGCCTACCGTTTCGGCTGGTTCAGAAGTAACAGAGAGCGTTGGTGCATTGCGAATCCACAGATCTCGCTGTGGGAAAGGAATCGAGATATTGTGCTGCCGAAAGTAGTAATCAATCTTGAAATTGAGACTGCTTTTGATGAACACTCGCCGCTCAATGGTCTCCGTCCATACCCAAAGCTCAAACTTAAGGGCCGAATCGCCAAATTCACGGAAAATAACCCGAGGCGCTGGCTCCTTGAGGATATCTGGCTCAGAATGCGCAATATTGAGCAAGACCTCCGTTACTAAAACTGGATCCGTACCATAGGCAACCCCAATAGGAATATCAATGCGACCGCGGTGGGTTTCATAGTACCAATTCAATACCGGACTATCAGCAAGGTAGGTATTGGGCACTACCACATTTGAACCGTTAAAGGTTTGAATCACCGTGGCGCGCATCGAGACTTCCTGAACGTAGCCACTGATGTTTTCAATTTCCACAAAGTCGCCAACACGCACCTTGCGTTCAATCAAGAGGGTCAGACCACTGATGAGATTGCGGGTGACATCCTGCAAACCAAAACCAATCCCCACCCCCAAGCCGCCAATAATCACCGCTAGGGAATCGAGATTAATTCCCACCGCTTGCAAAACAATAATGTAGCCCAGTGCTCCCCCAGCACCACTAATCACAGTGGAAATGGCCTCGCGGTTGCCTAAATCCAGACCAAGGCGCGGTAAAAGCTGATTTTTCAGCACCCCTTTGAAAAAGCGCGCTAAAATTGCAACAAGAATGAGCAGCAGCACCACTTGAAACAGCCAACGCAGGGAAATAGTCTCCCGCCCAAGGCGAAACAAAGGTGTATCGAGAATACTAATCAACGATGACCACAGCTGAATGACTTGAGATGGCATTCTCCACAGTCTCCGCAGGGGTTCACAAACTTAGATAATGCCGAAGAGAGTCAGCGGGCTCACTGCAACCCCTTCACTTTAGCAGGGGGTGACTATCAACTCAAGGAACTCACCTAGAATCGCGATCTGCTCTCCTAGTGATCAAAGGCTTGGGTGTAACATATCCCACAATAGCCAGAGGGCGATCGCCAACAGGCTAGTGCCCGTCAACGTTTGTAATCGCTGCTCCGAGAGGTACTGGGATAGCCAGCGACCAATCCATACTCCAATCAAGCTAGTGGTCACTAAGGCTAAAGCTGCCCCCAAAAACACCAACCAAGGGGAGGCGGCGCTGGCAGCCATGAAAAATACAGCAATTTGAGTTTTATCGGCGAATTCAGCCAAAAAAACGGTTAAAAACGCAACCCCAAACTCTCGCCATGGCAACGCCCGCTTAATCACCAACTGCCCTCTAGGCGTCCGTCATTTCCTCAACGGTCTCAGTGGTCTTCGTTTCTGGGCGATTCTCCGTATTTAGACGGCGACTGTAGCGACCCGAAGAACGCTTGCGAAACTTACGAGCGTAGGCTTGGTTACGAAGAGCTTTTTCTTTCTTGGGATTGCGGCGTTTGGCCATGCTTACCTCAATGGTAGGGGTGGTCTCAGCATTCAACAAGAACAGAAACTCTATTTT
>NZ_JACOMP010000051.1:0-7142 GCF_014466085.1 Thermosynechococcus sp. OHK43 | reverse complement strand
TCGCGACCAACAGCGCATCTTTCGCAACGCCATCAAACAGGGAAAATCCACCGGTGAAGCGATGAACTTGGTTGCCCTGCGCCCCGATCAAAAAACACAGTTGTCGAAAGTGATGCAGGATACCCGTGTTGAAATGCTAACAATTCTCACTCCCGAACAGGTGAAGCAACTGCAGGCATCCCAGTAATGATAGAGCGTTAATTAAGTAAGTAGGGTTAAGTGCATAGAGGAGGGCTGCGGATAGGCTGCCCGCCTCACAGCAGAAAATCCTCAGGTGGCAAGTGAGGGACACCGATGGGCAGCACCTGTTCCAGATTGCCATCGGGACGAGCAATCACCTGATGAGAGATCACTGCCTGGCCACTGAGCGATCGCGCCGCTCGAACCGCCGCATTCACAGCCGCCACCTCTCCCCGGATCACCACTGTCCAGTAGCCTGCACCAATCCCCTCACAACTGACAAGGGTGACCTGAGCGGCTTTCACCAATGTATCGGCTACAGCAAGGGCTGCCGGGTACCCCAAGACCTGCACCATGCCCACCGCTTCTGCTGCCATCACCCTTACCCCCTCCTCGTTTTCCATATTTTAGAAAAGAAGTGGGGTTAAGCTATAAAAGTGCTGCCCCAATGTCCTGAAGGTGGAGTCCGTCCTATGCACACCATAGTGGCGATCGCCCAGCTAGAGGAGGTTCTGACTAACAATGGCATTTCTGCCCAGCAGGCCTTCAGTCTTTTGACAACCGCCCTTCCCATAGCTGCAACCAGCGATCCTCAAGAACCATTGCCCCCACCGCTGAGGGCACTGCAAGTTGCTAGCGATCGCCTGCGCCAGCAACAGGTGGGAGACACTGTGACCTATGTCATTAACCGCAACATCAACTTCACCAATATCTGTGAGCAACACTGCGCCTTTTGTGCCTTTCGTCGCGATGCCACCGCTGGGGATGCCTACTGGCTCGACATTGAAACGATACTGAGCAAAGTGGCTGATGCAGTTGCCCAAGGGGCTACAGAAATCTGTATGCAGGGGGGACTCAATCCGGCCGCCAAGGAAGGCAGCTCCAGTTTGCGCTACTACCAATGCCTGGTGCGGGAAATTAAAACAGCCTTTCCCCAGATCCATCTCCATGCCTTTTCGCCCCAAGAAATTCAATTCATTGCCCGTGAGGATGGCCGCTCCTATGCCCAAGTGATTGCCGCCCTCCACGAAGTTGGGGTAGACTCCATGCCCGGGACCGCGGCGGAAGTGTTGGTGGATGCCGTGCGCTCAAAAATCTGCCCTGAGAAAATTAACACCGCCACTTGGCTTGAGATTGTGGAGACGGCCCATCGCTTGGGGGTGTGGACCACCAGTACGATGCTCTGCGGCCATATTGAAACGCCAGCGGATCAAGTGGCTCACCTACAACACCTACAGCAACTTCAGCAAAAGGCTTTAGAACACAACTATCCCGCCCGTATCACCGAGTTTATCCTGCTGCCCTACGTTGGGGAACTTGCCCCCAAAGCAATGCGACAATGGGTAGGACGCCACCAACCGCAGTTATTACCGACATTGGTGCTGACGGCAGTGGCGCGGCTCTTTTTAGGGCAGTGGATTGCCAACCATCAGCCCAGTTGGGTCAAACTAGGCCTTAGGGGGGCAACAATGGCTCTGAACTGGGGGTGCAATGACCTGGGGGGAACCTTGATGGAAGAACATATTACATCAGTGGCCGGAGCACAGGGGGGCATGGGGGTTAGTCCAGGGGAGCTTGTGGCAGCGATTCACTCCTTGGGGCGAACCCCGCGACAGCGGACAACCCTTTACAATCCCGTTGGAGAAAGGCAATGACTACACAATCGCAGCCTTCTGTGGGCTCCCGCCTTCGAGTTCGCCCTTGGTTGGTGGGTGGTGTCGCCGTGGTCATTGTCGGGACAGCCGCTGCGGCCGGGGTTTTCCTATGGCAACGCTTCAGTCAACGTCCAATTGCCCCTGGAATGGCGCTCGCCCCCAATAATGCCCTATTGACCCTCACCTTACCCACGGATCCCCAGCCTTGGGAAGCCCTTGTCAAAAGTGGCCTACTACAAGCCCAGCCGTGGTTGAACCCCACCTATGATCCTCTCTCGCCAGAGGGGGTGAATCTGGCGCAATTGGATTACCTCAAGGACGTGCGCCCCTTGATTGGCGATCGCGCCACCCTTGTGCTGCTGCCCATTACCCCGGCATCGGTCAAGGAATCGCCAGTGCCGCCCTACATTTGGGTTGTGCCAACGCTGAATGTACCGATGGGGGAGCAACTCCTGCAAAGGGTGATTGGCGACCCAGTCACAGAAATCAATGGGGTGAAAATTTTTAGAGCCAAGGGAATTCTCCCTGACCCCCACAGTGGCGCGATCGCTCTCCTCAAGCATCAAGACCACGCCTACATCGTCTGGAGTCAGCACCAGAGCGCCCTGCAACAAGTCATTGCCACTGCCCAAGCCAACAACGGCATTGCCAGTCAGCCCACCTATCAACGGGCCATCAAAGGCTTATCCAATCACCGCCCCCTGGTGGAACTCTACTTGAACTTGCCCACCTTTTTAGCCAGTCAGATGGCTGCTCCTGAGGGAAATCTGCCTGAGCCGCCACGGGAACTGCAAGGGATCGTGCTCACCGCAGATATGACTCCTGAGCAAATTGCAGTGGAGGCAGTGACTTGGCGCCCTGAGCAGAATCAAGCCTTAGTCAGTGAAGGTCAAAGCCGTGAACTCAGCCGTCTTGTGCCTGAAACAACCCTTGCTTTTTACAGTACAGGCTCCTTCAAGCATTTATGGCAGAATACCCCCGCCTCGGTCAAAGCAACGATCGCCAGCACGGTTAAAGATCTCACTGGCCTCGATTGGCAACAGACTTTTGTGCCTTGGATGGATGGTGAATTTGCCGCTGCCTTTGTGCCCGTTCCCAACCTAGGAAATGCCCCTAGTTTGCTTTTTCTGGCTCAGACGAGCAATCGCCCCCAAGCCAGCCAAACCCTTAGCCAACTCGATACCCAAATTCGCGATCGCCTGCGGTGGCAAGTGCAACCAACAGCAACAGACCCCCAACCCCTCATTACTTGGCGCATTCCCCCGGGTTTGCCGGTGGGGCAGCACGGCTGGCTCAATGACCAGATCCTCTTTTTGGGACTCGGTCCTCTGATGGATATGAGTCGCCGGCCTGAGCGCTCCCTTGCCGACTCTCCCCTTTACCGTGCGGTACTTCCCCAGCCCAAGGACACACAGTTTTACCTGAATTTGAGTAACCTGGGGTCATTGCAAAATAACTTACTCTTGCCCGAACTGGCCCCTGAGGTGGTCCGATCGCTCCAACCCTTTGCTGCCCTAGGCATCACCAGTCATGTGCGGGATAATCGGTTTACCCACTACATCGCTCGAATTCGCCTAAAACCCACTTCACTCCCGTAGGTTCAGCGAATGCTGGGGGAACCCTGAAACTAGACCTGGAGCTGCTACTTAAGGACGTGACTCAACGACTGTGGAACCTGATGTTTTACTGAAACGCTATAGCGCTGGCGATCGCGACTTTGCGAGGGTACGCTTGCGCCGTGCTAACCTGAGCCGCTGTATTCTAACGGGCATTGATCTTTCCCGGGCCGACCTCACCGATGCTGCCCTCCAGAGTACGAATCTGCAAGGGGCCGATTTGCGGGGGGCAATTCTTACTGGTGTGAATCTCAGTCAAGCGGATTTGCGGGGGGCTGATCTGCGGGGTGTGATTTTAATCAGTGCCGATCTACGCTGGGTGTCTGTGCGCAAGGCCAACCTGACAGGGGCAGATCTGACCCGTGCCAACCTTGCCAATGCCGATCTCAGTGAGGCCAATCTCACCGGTGCTCAACTCAGTGAAGCAATTTTGCGGGATGCCAACTTGACGCTCACGGATCTGACCCTTGCTGAACTTGAGCGTGCCAACCTCAGCCGTGCCAACTTAACTGAAGCCTACCTGCGGGGTGCCGATCTCACGGATGCGGTGTTGCGGGAAAGTCAACTCCTGCAGGCCAATTTACGGGGCGCCAATCTCAGTGGCACCAATTTGCAGCAGGCCAATCTAGAGCGGGCGATTTTGATCGGAGCGAATCTGCGTCGTGCTCGCCTTGAGGAAGCCAATCTCCGCGAAGTGGCCTTCAAAGAAGCCAATTTACGCCATGCCTGTCTAGACAAAGCCAATCTTGTTGGAGCTGATTTGCGGGGGGTGAGCCTTGCTCAAGCACTGCTGCGGGGAGCCCATCTCAGCTCTGCCATTCTCATTGGCGCCAACTTGATGGGTGCAAATCTCAGCGGTGCGGATCTCCGGGGAGCCAATCTCATTGAAGCGATTCTCACCGGTGCCAGCCTCAATGGTGTTGATCTTAATGCCGTAGATATGAGCGAAGCGATTGTACCGGATGGCTAACGTTCCCCATAGCCTCAAGGGAAGACCGCTGCTGGTGTAGATTAGAAGATCGGTGATTTTGAGACAGGCATGGCAACCACCTATCGCATTGCTGTTTTGGCCGGGGATGGTATTGGTCCAGAAATTACGGCTGTTGCCCTTGAGGTGTTGCGGGCGATCGCCCCTCGCTTTGAACTGAACTTTGACTTTGTTCCTGCCCTTGTGGGGGGCTGCGCCATTGATGCTATGGGGGAACCCTTGCCAGCAGCAACGCTGGAAACCTGTCGTCAAAGTGATGCCGTGCTTTTAGCTGCCATTGGCGGAACCCAGTGGGATAGCCTACCCCGTCATCTGCGCCCGGAAACAGGATTACTTGCCCTGCGATCTGGCCTAGGTTTATTTGCCAACTTACGCCCCGCCCAAATGTTTCCCCAACTGCTCCATGCCTCCTCCCTCAAGCCGGAAGTGATTGCCGGTGTGGATCTCATGGTTGTGCGCGAACTGACGGGTGGCATTTACTTTGGTCAACCGCGCGGTATTTTCACCACCGAAACGGGTGAGCAGCGAGGGGTGAATACGATGGCCTATACCGCCACGGAAATTGATCGCATTGGCCGTGTTGCTTTTGAAACCGCTCGCAAACGGCAGGGCAAACTCTGCTCTGTGGATAAGGCCAATGTCCTTGAAGTTTCCCAACTGTGGCGCGATCGCCTGACGGCCCTCAGTGCTGAGTACCCGGATGTGGAACTAACGCACCTTTATGTGGACAATGCCGCAATGCAACTGGTGCGCGCCCCAAAACAGTTTGACACGATTGTGACCAGTAACCTCTTTGGTGATATTCTCTCCGATATTGCTGCCATGCTCACCGGCAGTATTGGCATGCTTCCCTCCGCCAGCCTAGGGGAATCGGGGCCGGGTCTGTTTGAACCGGTTCATGGCTCGGCCCCCGACATTGCCGGCCAAGACAAAGCCAACCCCCTCGCCATGGTGCTCAGTGCGGCAATGATGCTGCGTTATGGTCTGAACCAACCAGCGGCAGCGCAGGCGATCGCAGAGGCAATTACTGCCGTTTTAGATCAAGGCTACCGCACTGGCGATTTAATGTCAGAGGGCTGCACGCTTGTGGGCTGTCGCGAAATGGGCAACCTCCTAATCAAGGAGTTGACCCAATAAACTAGTGTAAACTAGCTTTTAAACTAGCTTTGATCCAGTTTGAAACTAGCCATTAGACTACATAACATTTCGCCACAGGGAGCGTTGGCGCGTCTCTGCTCGGCCCTTAGGAGCGTTTAGCCCGCGGTGACCTGAATGTGAAATTATCAAAGCTGGAGAGACTGGTTGAGCCCTTTCTAGGCTATTTCCATTTTTTTGTGATTATTTCATTGATAGCTATTCCAACAAAGAATGAGACGTTATCCAGCACCCTAATTGGCGAATCACCTCATCAATAGAACGGTTTGACCCTGCATCCATCCGCCCTCACTTCAGTCCCCTAAAGTCTTCCTCAATCACGTTAAAAATCACGTTAAATCAGGAGAGTAACCCCCCGTAACCCGCTGCTTTCACCACTGCCTGAATCATCCCTTTCGGATGAATCGGTACCTTTCATCATCAACAGCGCAGGTTTCCCTAATGCCGGCAAACAATACTCCCTCAGCCAGCTCACAAAGCCGGGCGCTCAAATACCCAGAAAACTGCATCGGCTGTTTTAATCGGTATTGCCTGACAAGACCTAGGCCACCACTTTGCCACGGAACACCAAATAATTGTAGAGATTGTAGGCCAGCATAATCGGAATTAAGAAGGCCACAAAAATCAACATAAAGACTTGGGCACTAGGAGATGCTGAAGCTTCGTAAATGGTGACGTTGGGAGGAATAATGTTGGGAAAAATAACAAACCCCAAACCAATAAATGAGAGGAGAAACAGGAGAAATGTCCAAACTAAGGGCATGATTTCTTCACGCTTTTGTAAGCTACGCAGCAGTAGAAAAATCAGCAAGATACCCAGAACTGGAATTGCAGCAAAAATGTAGAACAGGGGAGGCTGAAACAGTTGGGCACGCAAGTGCTCATGGAAAATGGGGGCACTAATGGTAATCAACACAGCACCGATAAACGTTGTCCAGGCTGCAATTGTGGCTGTGCGGTAGTGGGTTTGCTGCAACTCACCTGTGGTTTTGTAAATCAGATAGGTTGACCCAATCAGCACATAGCCCTGAATCAGTGTCAGTGCCACCAACACGGAGTGCCATGTCAACCAATCCCATATGCTGCCGGCAAAGTGACCCGCAGCATCGACTTTGATGCCCTCAAACACGGTGCCCACTGCAAAGCCCTGCCCCAAGGCCGCCAGGAAACTGCCAATGCCAAAGGCAAGGTTCCACACCCGTTTATTATTGGCATTTTCGCGAAATTCAAAGGAGACTGCCCGCAAAATCAGCCCTACCACCATAATCACTGCCGGCAGGTAAAGGGCATTGAGAATGGTGGCATAGGCCAAAGGGAAGGCACCAAATAGGGAGCCACCCATCAGCACTAGCCATGTCTCATTGGCATCCCAAACATTGCCAAGGCTGGTCATGAGGATATTGCGGCGGCGTTCATTGCTACTGGTGAGGGAGAGAATGCCAATGCCAAGGTCAAACCCATCCAGTAGAACGTAGAGAAACAGAAAAAGACCAAGGATAAAAAACCACGCCGGAGGCAGAAAGTGCTCTAGGGGGGCAAGGGGATTGG
>NZ_JACOMP010000050.1:0-13819 GCF_014466085.1 Thermosynechococcus sp. OHK43 | reverse complement strand
TGTGCCCCAGGGTAACCAGTAGGCCCTAAATCCGATCCAAAACTGGAATCCCCAGAAGAGATAGCCCTAGTTTCAGCGTTTGAGCAGTGAGATAGGCAAGAGTTAGACGGGATTGCTTCGTTGGCGCAGTAGCCGAGAGGATAGGGCAGCGATCGTAGAACTGGTTGAAAAGCTGGCTTAGTTCAAAGAGGTATTGGCAGAGGCGGTTGGGCAATAGCTCCGTGCTAACAAGGTCAAGGGTTTCCTCGAGTTGCACAAGGTGTTTGGCAAGGTTTTGCTCGGTCTCATCCTCTAGAAATAGGGGGGTATCTGGTGAGAGGGTACACCAATCAATGTCGCCGCGCCGTGTTAGGCCTTGGACACGCACATAGGCATAGAGGAGGTAGGGCGCAGTGTTGCCTTGTAAAGAGAGCATCTTGTCGTAGCTAAAGACGTAGTTGCTGTTGCGGTTTTGGCTGAGATCGGCATACTTGACAGCACCGATGCCGATCGCCCGTGCCACGGTATCAATAAATTCAGAGGACTCGGTGCGACCTTCGGCAGCAAGACGCTGCTCTAAATCTGCTCGACTACGGGCGATCGCCTCCGTCAGTAAATCGATGAGGCGAATTGTTTCCCCTGAGCGGGTTTTCAAGCGTTTGCCATCCTCCCCCAGGACCAAGCCAAAGGGGACATGGGTTAACGTTACATGGGGCGGCACCCAACCAGCGCGCTGCGCCACCTGAAACACCTGGGCAAAGTGGGTGGACTGCCCAACATCAGTGACGTAAATAATCCAATCGGCTTGGTCTTTGTCAATGCGATAGCGGAGGGCAGCTAAATCCGTGGTTGCGTAGTTGTAGCCCCCATCGGACTTCTGAATAATCAAGGGTTGGGGTTGCCCTTCTTTATTGGTGAAGCCCTCGAGGAAGACCACCTTTGCCCCCTGATCTTCCACCAGTAGGCCGCAAGCAGCCAAGTCCTCAATCACCGCCGGTAAAAAGGGATTGTAGAAGGACTCCCCTCGCTCTGTGAGTTGAATATCCAGCAGATCATAGATCTTTTGAAACTCGCGGCGGGATTGCTCACACAGGAGCTGCCAAGCACGGCGACTCTGCTCTTCCCCTTGCTGAAGTGCGACCACCTTTGCCCGTGCTTTTTGCTGAAATTCAGGATCGCTGTCAAAGCGTTGCTTGGCCTTTTTGTAAAATGTTACTAAGTCCCCCAAGTCAAGGACATTAGCGGTAGTCAGGGCGTCAGGATAAACCTCATCCAAGTAGGCAATCAGCATGCCAAATTGGGTACCCCAGTCCCCCACATGGTTGAGCCGCAGAACATTATGGCCTTGAAATTCAAGAATGCGGGCAATGCAGTCACCAATAATTGTGGAGCGCAGATGACCCACGTGCATTTCCTTGGCAATGTTGGGGCTGGAAAAATCAACCACCACCCGTTGTGGCTCTCGTGCTGGCGGAATGCCCAAGCGATCGCTCCCAAGAGCAGCTTGCAGAGTGGAGGCCAAAAACGCTGGTTTTAGGCGAAAGTTCAGGAAGCCAGGCCCCGCAATTTCAACGGGTTGACAGAGATCCTCAACTTCCAGATGTGCCACAACCTCTTGGGCTAGCTCACGGGGCGCTTTGCCCAGTTGCTTGGCGAGGCTGAGGCAAACATTGGATTGATAGTCGCCAAACTTTGCTTGACTGGCTGGCACTAACAGGGGTTGGGGAAAGGTATCTAGGGGAAGGGCCGCTTGCAGAGCACTGCGGAGGCGATCGCCCAAAACCTTTAGAGGAGCAACCATTAACGTTTGCGCCCCCGTCGTTGTTCTTTTTGCTCCGCCTGCAGACGCCGGCGATCGCGCCACTCAGCAAAGGTCAGATAGCCAATGCCACCAGTCACGACAATCAGTAGCAGCAGAGCCACCAGAATCAAAAGATCGGCCAATGAAGTGGTCATACCCCCAGCCCGATGCGCTACATGCCGTGACGCCCCCAGACCACAAAGGCGATCGAAAGCGTAAAGACACTGAGAACACCCACCCAACCGAGCGTGATAATATCCATAGCATGCAATCCCGAACTCAATGCAGACCCCATTTTAACTCAGATAGATTATCTTTTCCTTATTAGAGGCAGGCCACAGGCAATGATGCAGCGGATGACAGCCATTGAAACCGCGATTGAGCAAGGAAACCTGGCCGCTATTCAGGAGGCGATCGCCAGCGGCCTTGAAATCCCAGCAGAGGCCTTGGCACTGGCAGCGGAACTGGGTCGCATCCAGATTGTGGAGGCATTGATTGCCGCAGGGGTAGAGGTCAACCAAGGAGACAGTGAGGGTTGGACACCATTGATGGCTGCAGCCGGTGGAGGACATACCGCCATTGTTGAGAAACTCCTAGCAGCCGGTGCCAATGTCAATGCTCAAACGGTCTTTGGTCTGACCCCCTTAATGGCCGCAGCGGCAAAGGGCCAAACGGCTACAGTTAAACAACTGATTGCAGCCGGTGCAGATCTCAACGCCAAGGATCAGAATTCTTGGACGGCTTTGGTGTGGGCGCTAGACGGGAAACATGCCGACGTGGTGGCAGTCATTAAAGCCGCTCGCGCACACTCTTTGGGACCATGATTAGGTATCTAAATCTCTTTTTAGCGGCAGTGCCTGCAGGGCTGCTCATTGCCCAACTCACACGCACCCAGCGCCTACGGGTGGCATTGATTGAGGCTAGTCAAATCGTTGCCCTTGTGGCGATCGCCGTTGTCACCGACTGGCTACTGCTAAAGGGCATTGATCAACTGCAACAGCGGCTCCATAGCAAAGTTAGTCAACACTCCCAACCCTGGTTTTCGCTAGTGGCCAGTCTATTGCGCCTGACGTTGCGGGTTTTACTTTGGGCATTAATTTTGTCTTGGGTGCTGCAATCGGTTGAAAGTTTAGCCCCTTGGCAGGGGCACATTGAGAATGCAATTCAGTTCCTCCTGCAGCGAGTCGGGGTTGTCTTTAATACCCCCCTTATAGAGTTGGGGCGAACAAAAATCACACTGAACTTTCTCTTTTTAGTTGTCTTTCTCTTTGTTCTGGTGATTTTTACCTCCCGCTGGATCAGTGAGTGGCTCAAAGACCGAATTCTCGCACAGTTGCGGGTGGATCGGGGCAGTCAAGAAACCGTTACCCGTGTTGTCAGCTATAGCCTCAGTTTTATTGGTTTTATTGTTGTCCTGCAAACAGCAGGCATTGATCTCAGTTCCCTCACGGTGTTGGCGGGGGTTTTGGGGATTGGTTTTGGGTTTGGTTTACAAACCCTCGCCAGTAACTTCATTAGTGGCCTAGCGCTTCTACTGGAGCGCCCCATTAAAGTGGGTGACTTTATCGAGGTAGATGGTCTCTTGGGCACCGTTGAGAAGATCTCTATTCGGGCTACGATTATCCGCACCAACGACAGCCAGTACGTCATTGTCCCCAACAACCGCTTTATTGAAAAGAACGTCGTCAACTGGAGTTACGGTAGCCCCGATAGCCGCATCCATATCCCCGTAAGTGTTGCCTACGGCAGTGATACGGTTCTGGTCACTGAAGCGCTCCTGAGTGCTGCCCGTCAGGATCCGCGCGTCCTACTAACCCCACCCCCTAGCGTTTGGTTTCGCGGTTTTGGGCAGAGTGCCTATCTCTTTGAATTGCTGGTCTGGATTAACCGCCCCCAAGATTCTGAACCCATTAAAAGTGCTCTCAATTTCCTCATTGAGCAAGAGCTACGGCAGCGGCATATTGAGGTTCCCTTTCCCCAGTTGGATCTACGGTTGCGAGATTTGGGGGAACTGCGTTCTTTGACCCAGTATTACCAGCATTCAGAGGCAAGAGACGCCGAGCCCCCGACGGCTGCTGAACCCACTGTTGAAAAAACCCCTCAGGCGAAACTCTCCCTGGCGGATATGCTGCGCAATATCAGTTATTTCTCCCACTGTTCCAATGCCCAGTTGCAAATGCTGATTGAGTTGGGTACTCGCCAGTTTTATGGTAGAGGGGAAGCGATTTGTCGCGAAGGGAGCCCGGGAGATGCCTTTTACATTGTCCTTGAGGGATCAGTGGAAGTGTACTCAGAGCAGTTGGATCAAATCTTAGCCACGCTCTATGGGGGGAGTTTCTTTGGGGAAATTTCAGTGCTGACGGGAATGCCACGATCTGCCACCGTGCGGGCACTAGAGGCAACTTCATTATTCGTTGTCCCTCGCTCAGCGGTACAGCGACTGCTGCAAGCTCACCCCCAATTGGCAGAGGAGATTGCCCATGAACTGGCGGCACGACAGCAGGTGCTTCAAGAACTTGGCCTAGTGAACTCCCAAGAAATCAAAAGCCTGCCCCCCTTGCAGTGGATTCGTCACCGTTTGCAAACCCTCTTTAATGTTTAGAAATGTTTAGAGCGTCAAGCGTTCAATTAATCTCTGGTGTTGGGGAAACTGCTGCTGTAACTGCTGGCGATCGCCCAATTCAAAATCGCGAAAGTCAAATCCCGGTGCCACCGTACAGCCCACCAGACTAAAACTGTCTGGCGTATCCACCGTTGCTCCAAACCATGCCCCCGCCGGTACCACCTGTTGCAATTGCTCCCCCTGATCCAGGTTGATCCCCAACCGTAGGGGCTGGTACTCACCCGTCGGTAGAATCACATGGAGCGTTAGGCTACTGCCTGTGTAAAAGTGCCACAGTTCATCACTGGCAATGCGGTGGAGTCGCGAGCAGGCCGTGGAGGGGAGCAAGAAATAGATGCTCGTACAGTAGGCGCGATCGCCCCCCTGAAAGCCTGAGGGCAAAACTGCTCTGGGAATGCTCCCTGCTGAGCGATAAACCTCGCGGAAATAGCCCCCCTCCGGATGGGGTTGCAGGTCAAGTGCCTCAATCCACGCCTTAGCTGGCCAAGTATTCATACATTTGCCGGCGCCGCCGCCGCAGGTGATCAAGGGCTTGCCGCTCCAGTTGCCGCACCCGTTCACGGCTGAGGTTGAGTTGCTCACCCACCTTGGCGAGGGACCGTTCTTGGCCATCCCCCAACCCGTAGCGCAGGGTGAGGACTTGCCGTTGTTGGGGGGTGAGTTCCGCCAGCCACAGGTTGACCTCATCCCGCAGGGACTCCACTGTGGTAAATTGCTCTGGCGAAAGACTGTCATCCTCGAGCAGTTCACCGAGTTCAGTGTCCTGATTGTCTCCCACACGTAGATCAAGGGAAACGGGTTGGCGAGCAAGGGTCAGGTATTCCCGAATTTGCTCGGGTTCGAGTTCTAGAGCCTCAGCCACCTCAGCAGGCGTCGCACTCCGTCCCAGTTTTTGCGCCAGTTCCCGTTGGGTGCGTTTGATCTTGTTGAGCTTTTCAGTGATATGGATGGGCAGCCGAATTGTCCGCGCCTGTTGGGCGATCGCCCGTGTAATTGCCTGACGAATCCACCAATAGGCATAGGTAGAGAACTTGTAGCCCCGCGTGGGATCAAACTTCTCCACACCGCGTTCGAGACCCAGGGTGCCCTCTTGCACCAAGTCCAGCAATTCAAGATTACGTTTTTGATACTTCTTGGCCACCGAAACCACAAGCCGTAGGTTGGCTTCAATCATTTTTTGCTTGGCGCGTTCGCCGCGCTTGAGGATATTGCGCAATTCCGTAGGCGTCAGATTACAGGCCGCCGCCCATTCTTCAAAAGTGGCTTCGCGTCCGAGTTCTTTGGTCAAGGCATCGCGTTTTTCCCGCAGTGCCATCATTTGCTGCACCTGTTTACCCAGAATAATTTCCTGCTCATGGGTCAGCAGCGGCACGCGCCCAATTTCCTGGAGGTAGGTGCGCACCATGTCGGTGCTAGCGGTGGGGGTTGGCGTTTTAGAAGCGGAGTTCATCATAGCAGCACAGGTTCTAAACACTATTTGGCAAGGAAGAATGTAGATAAAAGATTTATCGAGATGAAGATGACGACTCGTACTGATAAAGCGGAGGTTTGTATAGGGTTAGCCTAGCAAAGCAGAGGGAGTTGGCCTGTATCCTAATCTACTTAGACTTAAATTGTGCCCTGAAAGTTGCCAATTCATAACAGCCAATTCCTGAAATAAAGATTAAACTTTGTCAACTAGAGATGGGGATCAGGAGATCAGCAAGGGCTTTGGGGGCAAATTCGAGCCCAAAAACCCGGCTAAAGGCAGCAACAAACTGCTGCCGGACATCCTCCAGTTGAATGTCGGCACAAAATTGCCGCAGGTTGCCCACCGGGCGATCACCAATGCCACAGGGGACAATGCGACCAAAACCCTTTAGATCGTTCACCACATTGAGGGCAATGCCGTGGAAGCTAATCCAACGGGTCACCTTGATCCCAATTGCGGCCACCTTGTATCCCTCTACCCAAACACCCGTCAGGCCGGCAACGCGCTCCCCTTTAATGCCATAGTGTCCTAGGGTTTGAATTACGACTTCCTCCAACTGGTGGAGATACCAATGCAAATCGCAGCAGTGGCGGCGTAAATTCAAAATCGGGTAGGCCACCAATTGGCCAGGGCAGTGGTAGGTGACATCGCCTCCCCGCTCAATACGCAATACCTCAATGCCTGTAGCTACGGGATCAAAGTGAATGTGGGTGGTGGTTGCCCCTTGGCCAAGGGTGTAGATGGCGGGATGCTCAAGGGTGAGGAGAACATCTGGGGCTGCGGGATTTTGACGGCGCTCAGCCACCAGTTGTTGTTGCCAGCGCCAAGCATCGCGGTAGGGGATGATTCCCAAGGCACAATGCCAACCGAGGGCACTTTTCATAGGGGTGCCAAATTGTCAAGAGCTAGATGATAAGAATTATCACAGAACACGAATAAAGGTGAAGAGCCTCAGGATGCCCTGTAATCCCCGATACGAAGATGTTAGGGTGGAAGTAGATCAGCCTGTTTTGCTCAGGGGAGGCAACCCTATGAGGCTAGTGATTCACGGTAAAAACATTGACATTACGGATGGCATTCGCAGCTATGTGAACCAAAAAATTGAGCGAGCCACCAGTCATTTCCAGAATGTGATTAACGAAGTTGATGTGCATCTTTCCGTGGCTCGTAACCGCAGCACAGCCCCCAAACAAACCGCGGAAGTGACCCTATTTGCTAATGGCTCAGTGATTCGCGCCGAAGAAAGCAGTGAAAATCTCTACGCCAGTATTGATCTCGTTGCTGACAAAATTGCGCGCAAACTTCGCAAGCTCAAAGAAAAACGCCAAGATAAGTCCCGCGCTAAGGACACCAATAGTGTTGTTGAACCTGAAGTGGTGACTGATCTAGTGGGCGATCGCACACCACAACTGCCCGAACAAGTGGTGCGGATGAAATACTTTGCCATGCCGCCGATGACCATCCAAGAAGCCCTTGAGCACCTAGAAATGGTGGATCACGACTTCTATGTCTTCCGCAATCGCGATACGGGAGAAATCAACGTGGTCTATGAACGCAATCATGGGGGCTATGGTGTCATTCAACCCCGGCCCACTTCCAATAACCACCATCACGATACTGCTGATGCCGCTGCCAAAGCCACGGCCAAGGCTAGCCATTAACACAAGAGAGAGGCCATTGGTAGGCCATTGGTGTAAAAGTCCCTCTGCCAACCTAGGAAGTCCCCTAGGGGCGGAGGACCAACTGCCACTCTTGGCTCTGGCGATCGCGCTGCAGTTCGCTATTTTCACCAATCACATAGGGTCCCCAGTAGCGTTTGGAACCATCGAGGGTAAAGGCCAAGACAATATCCCCCGACTGGAGGGTGAGCTTACCTTCGGGCAGTGTTAGCAGTAATCCCCTAAGGTTACCTTCCATAGGAGCAAAATCCCAGTGAACTGCCCCGGTGTTGGGATGGGCGCGATCGCGGGCAGCAAGCAAGACCACGCGCACAGGAAAGGCCGTCTGATTACTGACGCGCAGACCATTCGGTTGCGGGTTGCTTGGCACCTGGGGAGTCGGTAAGGGTTCAACAGCAGCGGTTTCTGGTTCTGCCTCCACAATGGGTGGCGGTTGTGTCAGTAGGTCGGGCTCCCACCACAGTGTAAAGTGCAGTTGTGAAAGAATAATCGCACCAATCACCCCGATCAGCACTGCCACGAGGTAAGGCAGAAATTTAATGCGGATAGACATAGGGATAGGTTACTGCGGATGCCGCGCCTTTCTTTCCAGTTTAGAGAGTTGTGGCAGAAGCCGCAGTAACCAAAGGGTTTGATCTCATTGATCTCAATTGCCGGTGCCCTGAACTTCAGAGGAAAGCCGCTCCTGCAAGCGTTGCAAAGAAATCTGAGCTGCTAATGCCACATGGGGATGCTCGTCTTTGGCGAGGTATTCCAGAGCGGCTTGGGTTTTGGGGCTAGGCAGGTTGCCCAGAGCTTCAGCCAGCCGTTGCCGTAGCAACCAATCCTCTGCGGTGACAAAGGGCAAAATATCTTCCACAACCCTGGGGTCGCCAATTTCTCCTAGGGCGGCGATCGCTCCTTGAAGCATCACCACTTCCTGGCTTTTCAGCGCCGATCGCAACACATCTACTGCCCGCGGATCCTTGAGGTTGCCCAGGGCCACAGCCGCACTAAAGCGCACTAACCAGTCGGTGTCTTCATAAAAGGCGCGCACCAGAGGTTCAAAGGCACGTCCATCTTCGAGATAGCCCAAGGCACCCGCAGCATCGGCACGAATGCCATAGTCAGGCTCACTCTCAAGCAACTGCACCAGAATTTCAAAGCACTCCGGTGTGGATTTGACACCAAGGGCAAAGACAGCCATTGAGCGAATTTGGAGATTTTCGTCCCAAAGGACTTTTTTAATCAGGGGTACGGCATCCGCAGAAGGGACATCCCGTAGTGCCGCTAGCGCCAGGAGGCGATCGCGGGAGTTGGGACTCTCCAGTTGATGGGCAAGCTGTTCGAGGGAAGGCATGGCAGTAACCTAAAAACTAATTTACAAAAATTAACAATACACTTCCCATTATAGAAAAGTCTCCCCAAAGTCAAACCAGTGGCAACACGCCTGCTGATGTCTTGGGGAGAACTTGCCCACCAACCCGCTCAAATGCAAGTCCTAGGCTGCTTTTGCTTTTTGCAGGAGCTTTTCAACTTGCTTCACTGCATAGGGCAAAATATTGCGAACTGCCCAGCCTGCAGCCAGTAGGACAGGTAACAGGACAATCAGGACACGCCAATCCATACCCATAACCTCCCAAAATGTTTTCTGAAAACTTTATGAATTATTGTACAACCTTCTCTCAGGAGAGAAAGGGGGAGCGCCATGTCCCCAAGAAAAATGCTGACACAGACCTTTTCTAAACCCCCGACAGGCTATCCCTTCTCTAATGCTGAGTTTCCCGCGTTTAAGCATGTTTTGTCCTTGGGAAAGGGTTTGTATGATTGGGTTAATTCCTTTAAGGACAAATCTTGATGGGCGAAGATAAAATGACTCTCCGTGAAAACCAAACAGCGGCTGCTTTGCGTCTCAGTAAAGTGTTGGCAGCTCGCAATCGTTGGCGCACGGGTTGGCAGTCGCTGCGTTCGGTATTGATGCCAATCGCCATGGTCACTGTTGTGGTGGCTTGGGGACTGGATTGGGATGCGCTGGGTGTGGTGGCTGCTCTAGTGCTGGGGGGACTGAGTTTCCCCTTGGTCTGGACTTCGACCTACCACTGGTTTACGGAGGATTTGACGGAACAACAACGGCAGTTCATTTTGGCCGCATTGGGTCTGAGTTTGACAGTGGTGGCACTCATTGCCATGACTGGGGCGATGGACTGGATTCGGGCACGGTTTCAAGGTACAAATTGGGATGCAGTAGGGGCACTGGCTGAAGGCTTCGGTGCCTTGGGGCAAATTTTGGTGGCCCTCTTGGCGGCCTATGTGGCTTGGCGACAGTATGTCATCTCTCGGGATTTGACAATTCAACAGAACCGCATTACCCAACAGCAAACGATTGACAGTTATTTCCAAGGGATTGCCGACCTCATCCTTGACGATGAGGGCCTATTGGAGGATTGGCCGCCGGAGCGGGCGATCGCCGAAGGACGCACTGCTGCTATCTTGGCGGGACTAGATGCCGAAGGCAAGGCCAAGATTATTCGCTTTTTGTCAGGCGCAAAGCTACTATCGCCGCTGAAGCGCGATCGCCGGCTGGGACGGGCGATTTTTGATGGGTTGGGTGGCTATGAGGAAGACATTGAATACGGTGTGCGGGTGATTAATCTCGGCAGTATGCTAGCGGGTGCTGATCTGAGTGGTACCGACTTGCGCTGGACCGAATTGAGTGATGCCAATCTAACGGGAACACTCTTTCGCAACTGTAATTTGACACGAGCCAATCTCGCAGGTGCGATTTTACAGGGGGCGGATTTCACGAATGCCGATCTCAGTCGTGTTCGCCTATTTTACGGTACAGTCGAGCAGGCTAGTCCCCGCGATCGCTTGAATCCCCCTAACTTTCGCACAGGGGCACAAACCGGTGCAGTGGTCGAGGATGTCAACTTTACCAATGTCAAGAACCTCTCCGAAGAACAACGCTACTATTGCTGTGCTTGGAGTGGCAGCCGTTCCCGCGAAACGATTCCCGGTGGCTGTGAGGGAGTTCCCAATAAGTTGGGACGCTAGCGGCTGCTGGGGTGCGCAATCGGGGGATGCCCTTGGTGTATTATCCAAAAGGTTGAGCTTCTATCCCAACGAAGGAGCAATTCAGTGGCAACCCTAGGGGTCAACATTGATCATGTGGCAACAATTCGCCAAGCCCGGCGCACGGTCGAACCCGATCCCATAGCCGCAGCCGTTTTGGCAGAACTGGGGGGAGCTGATGGCATTACCGTACATCTGCGCGAAGATCGTCGCCATATTCAAGAGCGAGATGTGCGGCTCCTGCGGCAGACGGTATCCACCCATTTGAACCTAGAGATGGCTGCCACCCCCGAAATGGTGGCGATCGCCCTTGATATTTGCCCAGATTACGTGACATTGGTGCCTGAGCGGCGCGAAGAAGTCACCACTGAAGGGGGTCTAGATGTGGTGAGTCAGCAGGAACCCTTGACCCAAGTGGTGCAAACCCTGCAAAGAGCGGGAATTCCCGTGAGCCTGTTTATTGATGCCGATCCAGCTCAACTGGAGGCAGCTGCCAAAACCACCGCTCAGTTTATTGAACTGCACACCGGCCGCTATGCTGAAGCCAAGGGGGAAGCGGCGCAACAGCAGGAACTGGCGATTTTAGCTCACGGTGTCCAACAGGCAAAATCCTTGGGCCTGCGGGTGAATGCGGGCCATGGATTGACCTACACCAATGTCGGAGCGATCGCCCGCCTTGAAGGCATTGAAGAACTCAATATTGGCCACACCATTATCAGCCGCGCCGTTCTTGTGGGCATGGTACAAGCGGTACGGGATATGAAAGCCCTGATTAGCCCTTAAACTCAGCCCTAAGGGCGTCGTCATAGTCATCGGCTAGGGTTGCCACAATCGTAATTAAGCGAGCAATTTCACCCGCAGTGATGCCGCCTAAGGTACGGGTAGCCACTACCTGTACTTGTTCCTCGGCAATAGCAAAATGCGCTTCCAAGGTAGTCAGCCAGTTCAACGTCAGCAGCTTACGATACAGTCCCAATTCATCGGTTACAGGCAGGGGCAGCACCGGTGACCAAATGGTGAGAAAGTCCTCCTCCGTCTGGCCACTCAGTTGTACGAAAACATCCGCACTGCCGTAGCGAAACATCCAAATTTTGCCACTGTCCGTTTGGCCAACGCGGGGAGCGTCCCCTTGGTGAAGACCGGAAATGACAGTTTCAATCGTCTCAACCCAATTTTCAGGGGCAAGATCAAGGGAGGTTGAGGACGCCGGCTGTACTTCACTGACCATAGTCATTTCCCTCTAGTGCATCTAAGAATAGGTTAAAGGACTTGGTGGGTATAGGCGTGTTGTTTGACATTGTCGGCAGCGGTCACGATGCGCTCGGAATTGAGCACCCGTTGACGTTCTGTGGAAGTATTGAAGTTGCGGTAGGTTTCGCCAAGGGGAATATGACGGGTACTTTGGGGACGCGCAATGTAGGTGCGGGCAGCGGCTGCAAGGCGATCGCCATAGTCATCACACAGATGGGCAGTGGGGGGAAACTGCGGTCGCACCTGCTGTGGGTCTTGGGCAGCACCGTAGGTGAGGGCATGGGCTTCACTGTAAGAAGTGGGCAAGCCATGGAGCAGGGCTTCCAAGGCCGCTGAGGGAATCGGCTCAATAATCTCTACGGGCTGGAGTTTTCCCTCTACTTGCACAAAACAATGAGCCAGTCCAAGCACCACATAGGCTTCTGGGGGAGGAATTTCTTGACTCATTGCAACCTCACAATCATCTGGTTCCCCTCAAGTCTAGCCTGATTTTTCGAAGAATCAGCCTCGTGGGCAACATTAAGGACTAGGCGGCAGTCGTCATCGGTGAAACGGGTAAGATCATTTAGACCTACTTCACCATGCGTCCTGTCATCATTGCTGTATAGTGAGCACTCTAGAGAGTATGGAAACGGCAAACTCAATGCCAGAAACAATCCAATCCCCTGAGGTGGAGCTATTACCCCCGATGTTGGCGGCACTGCCCGACCCCCAAGGGGTGAGTCTGTGTCCTCGGCGGGCCCGTTGGCAATTAGACTTATTGTTGCTTGCCCTAGAGTGCGTTGATTTGAATGCCTCTGAGTTGATGCTCCAAGTGCTGCGGGATCTGCAACTGCAAGTGATGATCCCCAATCGGGTTGTATTTTGGCAAATTCGCTGCACCAATCCCTTTCGCCAAATTACCCAGCGTACCCCCTTACCCTTGGCGGAAACAAAGGCCCTCACCGCCGTAGTTGTGCAAGTGGCGCGGCGGCAGACGGCAATCCTGCGGCATTTACTTTTGGTGTTGGATCAGTTGCAGGCGCAAAATTTGCCCCCGGAAACCTATGCCCCCTTGGCGGAATATTTAGATCGCTTCCGCCGTCACTTCCGCAAACGCATGAACCTCCAGCGATCGGGTCTCTTTCTCTACAAAAATAACCAAGCCCTCAATGAGTTGGGTCTAAAGCTTTTGGCACAACTTCTGCTCTGCGCAGGCACAAAGGGCATGGAACGCCTTTGGTTGAGTTTATTTGACGGGGAAGTGAGTTAATGCTGCTGCAACGCCAGTATTCATTGCCCAACTGCACACTGCGAATTGAAGGACTCAGCAGTCAAGCGGGCGCAGAACAGTTGGATATTGTCACCCTCTGTGAGTGGGAAATCGTTGGCCAGAATCAGCGGCTCAAGGGGGGCAAAGAATTCCTTGTGGCCTTGCTCAATAGCGTGCCAGCCGCTGCCCAAACCTGGTTGAGTGGTGTCAAGTTGCGGCGATCGCCCCAGTACCCGATTCAGGTCAACATTCAGGGCTTTAATCAAGTGTCCCTCCACATTCCGCGAAAGTTGCTGCAAACGTCTCCCCAAGAGAATGCAGAGCCATCCCCTGAACCCCTAGAAGTGCAGCTCACTTGGCTGCAACTGGCGGATCTGGTGGAGGCCCTAGATCAACTCTGTAGTGATAGCCAGACACTGCCTACCCTAAGACCAACATTCCATTCCCTCCCTCGGCGGGCGATCGCCCCTGCTGTGCCCTTGCGCAAACAACTCATGCCCTTGGGTATTGGCGCCGCCAGCTTAGCCGTCATGGCTGCGATCTTTTTCCACCTACCCGTGCCTGAACGCCGTCCTTCCCGAGAGGAGGCCCTCCCTCCCACCCCGGAAGCCGTCACGCCCTCACCGGCACCTACGACACCAGCAGTTCCGAATCCTTAGGTTGAGTTTGCAAACAGTCGTTTAGGTTTTTGTTGGGATAAACCATGGTAATC
>NZ_JACOMP010000049.1:0-6006 GCF_014466085.1 Thermosynechococcus sp. OHK43 | reverse complement strand
CCACCGCTTGGGGGGCGATCGCCAACATCTGACAGCGGCCATGGAGGGGATTGTTGTTGTCGCCCGTGGGGTCAAGGCACCAAATCAGGGGATCGCAGGCACTCAGCCATTCCCGCAGGGCTTTACTGGTGGGCAGCGGTCCCAGTTGAATCACCCCTTCAGGACGCAGATATTCCCGAAGGTGGGCATCTCGCAGCAGCAGATCGTAATGGCTAATCCCGTGGGGCAGTCCCCGCGCCGAAGAGAGGGCATCGGCAAGCACCGGCCACTGAAGAAAGCGACTCAGGCGATCAATCGCGGCAGCTTCCGCCAGAGGATCCACCCCATGACTGGGCCCCGCAATAATCAACCCCCGCTGTATCTGTTGCCATGTTTGCCAAGGGAGAGAGGTGACAACCCGAGGCGGTACAAAGGGCTGCACCTGATCAAAGAAGCCTTTTGGAAGTACCCCATGAAAATTGGCCTCAGAGCGCAGGTCAAGGGGATCCCGTAGAGGAATATTCAAATGTACTGGCCCCGGATCCGGCCAGAGGGCAGTTTGCCAGCTATGGCAGAGGGTTTGCCGTAGGTAGGGCAGCAGGGGGAGTTCCGGCAGACTCACTTCGCGATAGTGACGTACTGCATGACCATAGAGATGCACCTGATCAATGGCTTGCCCCGCTTGGCAAAAGCGCAATTCGGGGGGGCGATCGGCAGTCAGCACAATTAGCGGTAAATGACTGAGGCTTGCTTCAATAATGGCCGGGTAGAAATTGGCAGCGGCAGTGCCTGAAGTGCAGACAAGGGCAACCGGTCGCCCCTGCTGTTGAACAAGGCCAAGGGCAAAAAAAGCCGCCGAGCGTTCATCAAGAATCGGCACAGCCTCAAGATGGGGATGGGCAGCCGCCGCGATCGCCAACGGTCCAGAACGCGATCCCGGCGAGAGAACCACTGTCCGCAGTCCCAAACGGTAGAGGGTTTCAAAGAGGACACTGGCCCAGAGGACATTCAGATTTTCAGTGAGAATCATCCATCCATCCATCCAGAAGTACTGTCCTAGCCTACGGGGCTGAGCCCTAGGCCATAGAGTTCTAAATCCAGTTTGAAATTTGAGACCCTCAGAGAGCTCTCAGAATCTCTGAAATGCCCTCAATAGCTTGGTTTTGGGGGTTTTGAGTCCTAAGCGGGCAGCGGGAATCGAACCCGCGTCTCTAGCTTGGAAGGCTAGGGTTTTACCATTAAACCATGCCCGCAGCCCCAGGGAATACTACATTAGCACGACCCTTGGGGCGATCGCAAAGGACCATCCTAGGGAATCGTTGCCATCTTGACGTCGTTACGATCCAAGATGCTTTGGAGTTCCTCAGCATCGATCGTCTCTTTTTCAATGAGCACTTGGGCAATTTGGTCAAGGACGTGGCGGTTGTTCACCAGTACCTCTTTGGCACGGCGATAGGCCTGCTCCACTAGGTTGCGCACTTCGTCATCAATGGTGGCAGCGGTTTCCTCAGAGAAGTCCCGTTCCGCCATAATGTCGCGGCCCAGGAAGACATTCCCCGTTTGCCGTCCCAAAGCCACAGGCCCTAGGCGATCGCTCATCCCAAAGCGGGTAACCATTTGCCGTGCCACCCGCGCCACCTGTTGCAGATCGTTTGAAGCACCCGTTGTCACCTCATCCTCGCCAAAGACAATTTCCTCAGCAATGCGACCCCCAAGGGCAACGGCCATTTGGTTTTGTAGGTAGGCACGGCTATAGAGACCCGAATCCATCTGATCTTCGTTGGGGGTAAACCAAGTTAGCCCCCCTGCCCGCCCCCGCGGAATGATGCTCACTTTTTGCACAGGATCGTAGTCCGGCATCAGGGCACCCACAAGGGCATGACCCGCCTCATGGTAGGCGACTAACTTCTTGCGGCGATCGCTCATGACGCGGTCTTTTTTCTCAGGCCCTGCGAGGACGCGATCAATGGCATCGTTAATCTCATCCATTGAGATCTCGGTGAGGTTACGGCGAGCCGCAAGAATGGCGGCTTCATTGAGCAGGTTCGAGAGATCCGCACCCGTAAAGCCGGGCGTACGGCGTGCAATTTTATCGAGATCCACATCCTTAGCGAGGGTTTTGCCGCGGGCATGGACTTTGAGAATATCAAGCCGACCTTTGTAATCGGGGCGATCCACCACCACTTGACGGTCAAAACGACCGGGACGCAACAGCGCTGCATCCAAAACATCTGGACGGTTGGTCGCGGCAATAATAATAATGCCCGTATTCCCCTCAAAGCCATCCATTTCCGTCAGCAGTTGGTTGAGGGTTTGCTCCCGTTCATCATTGCCACCCCCTAGGCCGGCACCGCGCTGGCGACCAACGGCATCAATCTCATCAATAAAAACGATACAGGGGGCATTGGCTTTGGCCTGTTCAAAGAGGTCGCGCACCCGTGAGGCACCCACCCCAACAAACATTTCCACAAACTCAGAACCCGAAATTGAGAAGAAGGGAACACCTGCCTCACCGGCAACGGCACGGGCAAGGAGGGTTTTACCTGTTCCTGGCGGCCCCACCAGCAAGACACCCTTGGGAATTTTGGCACCGACTTCCGTAAAGCGATCGGCATACTTAAGGAATTCCACCACTTCCCCCAGTTCCAGCTTGGCCTGATCAATCCCGGCCACATCATTAAATGTCACTTGGGTTTGGGGCTCCATCTGTACCCGGGCCCGCGACTTACCGAAATTCATCGCTTGGTTGCCAGGACCCGCTTGGGCACGCCGCAACAGGAAAAAGAGCAGTACCAAGAGGCCAATGGGAACGAACAAGCTGCTGAGGGCGCGGAACCAGAAGCCATCATTGCTTTGCGGCAAAACAGCAATGTCCACATTGTTGCTTGTGAGAATGTCGAGGAGTTCGGGGTCATTGGGAAGATTCACCAGAACTCGCGTGCCATCTTGGGTAATCGCTTGAGCTTGAGAGCGATCAGGGGTGATACTGACTTTGGTGATTTGCTTACTTTCGACCTGTTGAATGAACTCACTGTAGGGCCATGTTTGTTTGGTCGTGGGTTGGCGATCAAAGAAGGCCGTGGCCAAGGCCAGCACCACGATTGCCAGAAGCACGTATAAACCTGCGTTTCGCCATTGTTTATTCACCGATCGCCATCCTCCGCTAGGAAAACTGAAAAGTCTTTACATAAGTTCATACTAACGCATTCTTTCGCAACCCTAGGTGAGCAGTCCCGTGGTTAAGATCATCAATATCCATGATAAGCCGTCAGAAAATGCTCGATTTAGACACCTGCTACCGGGTACTGGAGTTGGAGCCGGGGGCAACCCTAGAGGAGGTCAACCGAGCTTATCGGGATTTGGTGTTTATTTGGCATCCCGATCGTATCCCCAAGGACAACACACGGCTAATCGAGAAGGCACAGGAGAAGATTAAGCAGTTTAATGAAGCACGGGATCAACTGCGACAGCATATTGCCCGACAGGGGAGGCAAAGCTCCCAGCGAGCTGCTAGCCAGCGGCAGGCCTATCGCGCTTCGCCTCCCCCCCACTCACCGCCGCCGCACTATCAGTCAAATCCCTACACCTATCGCAGCTATCATGGAACCCATGGGCCGCAGCAAGCTACACAGCACAGCTATGCTCAACACCACAACCCCACCTACAGCACCTATCAACGCCAACGGACTGCTGCCCCGCCGCCCCCAGAGCCACCCCGCACGACGCCACCCCATAAGGATATGTCGGGGGTCAATTTACAGGGGGCCAACCTCAGTGAAAAGGACTTTGAAGGCCGTAACCTCAGCCATGCCAATCTCAGCCATGCCGATCTCAGTGATGCCTTTTTGCATCGGGTGATTCTCCACCGCGCCAACCTGCGCCATGCCAATCTCTTCCGCGCCAATTTGCTGCAGGCGGATCTCAGCTATGCTGACCTCCAAGGGGCCAATCTCATTGGTGCTGACTTGAGTGGTGCCGATCTGCGGGGTGCCGATCTGCGGGGAGCAAAGATGAGTCAAGGCAATCGTCTACTCGTCAAACTAACCGGGGCACGCCTCACAGGAGCCATTATGCCCGACGGACACGTCCACACCTAGGCTTGGATCACACCCTTAGAACTGGGAATTTGCTGAGTGCGGCGCGGGTCAAGGGCGATCGCCATCCGCAGGGCACGGGCAAAGGCTTTGAATGTCGCTTCAATAATGTGGTGGGAGTTAATGCCGTCCAATTGGCGGATATGCAGCGTCATGCGGCTGTGATTCACCAAGGCCACAAAAAATTCCCGCACCAGTTGCGTATCATAGGTGCCAACCCGCTGCGTCGGAATCTGTAACCCATAGTTAAGGTGGGGACGTCCCGAAAAGTCTAGGGCAACTTCCACTAAGCTTTCATCAAGGGGCGCCACAAAGTGGCCAAAACGATGAATTCCGCGGCGATCGCCCAAGGCTTGATCCAAAGCCATCCCCAAGGTAATGCCCACATCCTCATTGGTGTGGTGGTCGTCAATATGGGTATCTCCACTGGCCTGCACCCGCAAATCCACAAGGCCGTGGGTGCAAAGCTGATCCAGCATGTGATCCAAGAAGGGAATCCCCGTGTGATTGTCCGCTAGACCATGGCCATCAAGGGTAAGTTCAATGTGAACCTTGGTTTCTTTAGTCTGGCGATCGACCGTGGCTTGGCGCAACGGAGGTGCGTGGCCATTACTGAGGAGAGAATCATTCATGAAGAATTACTGACGCGGTTGGGGATTAGTAGGGGTGGCTGGTGGCGAGGTTGCCGAAGGAATTGCCCCCGTACGCGGAAAGGGCACATCCACAAAACCTAATTCTAGCAATTGCTGATAGGCTTTTTGTCCCAGTTCACGGGTGGGGTTTTGGCTCCGGATAATTTCCACTAAAAGGGGCACTGCAAGCTCGGGTTGGTTATTGGCGCGATAGACCAACGCCAGTTGAAAAGTCGCTTGATCGCGCAGTTGTGCTGCTTCTAGGGCACGGCGACGGTTACTGTCTGCCGCAGTATTATCAATTCCCAAAAAGCTAGAGTTGAGGGACTGATAAAAGTTCGAAAGTTGGTTCATCGCCGTACGCGCCTCCAGTAGCTTGCGAGCGGCGACGGCATAATTTTGGTTATTGACTGCGGCGGCAGCCTCATCTATCAAGCGCTTGCCCCCTTCAAGGGTATAGATTGAAAGGCTGGGTGGGGGTGTGGGATTCACAATCTGGACATCGGGGCGATTAGACTGATTCTGGGCAAATACCGCCCGAGGCAGTCCCCCTAGCAGTAGCACCCCAAGGAGCAGGGATGGTCTTGACCAACGAGGAAGTGTATTCAGAGGCATGGTGTAAAGCCTTTACTAAGATAGAGGCAGTTCAGCGGACAATCAACATGGCGTATCTTATCACCAAGTAATGACAGCCCGTGCAGGATCATAGGTTCCAATTTTCCTCAACACTAGGGCCGTGGCCATGGTAAATCCCACCCCTCAGGGGACAACTGCCCATGATGCTATTCGTGAACGGCGCCGCCAGCTGCAAAGTAAACGCCGCTGGCGCCAACTGGCAGGGCTTTGGCGTACCAGTGTTCTTTTGACCCTAACGGGAGGGCTAGTCTGGGGACTGACGCTGCCGTACTGGATCATCCGCGGCCCTGAGCAAGTGGTGATTCGTGGCAATCAACTGCTGAAGAGGGAAGCGTTGCAGGCACAATTGCCCCTTCAGTATCCTGAGTCGCTGCTCCGTTTGCGGCCACAGGAGATCATTCATGTCCTAGAGACCACGCTGCCTCTGCAACGAGTGACGATCGCCCGCCAACTCTTTCCGCCCACCCTGATTGTTGAAGTTCAAGAACGCAAGCCTGTCGCCGTTGCCACCTGTAATCAATGCTGGGTGATGAGTGAAACGGGTCGGCTTCAAGGGCCTGCCAGTCGCTGGTTGGTGGATGGCCTCGGATTTGTTGCGCCGCTGAGTAGTTATCAAGCCAGTGCCGTAAAGTCAATGCCGACCCTCCAGTTGCAGGGGTATTTTG
>NZ_JACOMP010000048.1:0-20111 GCF_014466085.1 Thermosynechococcus sp. OHK43 | reverse complement strand
TCCAGTTCGGGCAAAAAGTAGTTGTCTGGCCACAGCGGTGCAAACAGAGTTACCATCGGCAAGTTGTCAATGGCAATGAAAAAGTCTGTGGGTTGAGGGCCATCAATGTGGCGGCTATTCACGCCAAAACCGGCGCGGGTATAGGTAATGGCAACGGCAGGTGCCGCAGAACGCAGCCAATCAAGGGGGGTTGGCTGACCAGTCATGGAGCGCACGAGTTGTTCCAGTTGCTCTGGGCTACCCGACCAAATGGAGGCCAAGAGGTCACGGCGGTTGTTGGGGGCAGCCCACGCCTTGAGAAAGACTGCCAGCGTTGTGGGAGCCTTGAGTGTCGTCTCCCTGGGGTTGGCCAAGGGGCGCAGCCACACAGCGAGGGGGTCAGCAGCCGAGGGCAATTCCCCTTGCCACCAGCGCAGCAGGGTTGACACCTGACGCACATAGTTTCCGGCAGGGCGATCGCTGGGAATTTCTTGCCCTAGCTGACGATAGCGCTCCGTGACCGCCTTCAGAACTGGTTGGTAAAAGGGCGCCAAAGGGGCCACCCGCCAAGCTGGACTGGTGATGAAGATGGGATGGCGCAGCACCTCAAGGGTCAAGGCTTGGGTGGCAAGTTGGGGTTGATCAGCACCAATGAGGGCTAAGCCTAGTCCCAGAAAATTCCCCCGTTTAGCGGGTACCAATTGAGCCGCTTTCACAAAGGTAGGAATTGCTGCTGCAAAATTGCCACTGCGCCAGTAAAGCCATGCCAGATTACTATAGCCAAACTCAAGGTGGGGAGACAGGGCAATGCCCTTCTCAAACTCCAGGATGGCAGTACGCAAGAGATTGCCCTGGGCCGTGGGGTTATCTGTCATCATGGCTCGTTGACCATAGTTCCAGCCCAGTTGCAGCGGATAGTAGGGTTCCCAAGGGGCGAGTTCCTGGGCATGGAAGAGCTTTTCGCTAAATTGATTCCAGTCGGGGGGGCGCGTCAAAAGTGCTAGGAAGCCTTCGCTGCTGCTGCTCCAAGCGCGATGGATGGGGGTGAGCCAAGCCGCCATTGCCACGGTGATCCCCAGACCAGCAGCCACCAGAGAGAGTGCCCAGCGGGTTCGTAACCGCTCGGGAGGGATTTGACCTTGACCACTGCGAATCAGGGTGGTTAGGAGTGTCAGTTCAATCAGAAAGAGACCACCAATACCGACGTTATCGAGCTGAAAATCCGTGAGACTGAGAACCCCATAGCCCCAAAGGGCGAGGTAGAGGGCGATCGCCAGCCGTTGTTCCCGCTCTTCTAAGTTCGGCCACCAGCGACGGTAGCGGCTGCCCCAATAGACGAGGAGCCCTACCCCTAAAGCCAAAGCGGCTGTCCCACCAATCCCCAGCTCTGCCCACAGTTGCACAGGAGTACTGTGGAGCTGATAAATCCACTCCGCTTCGCGGCCAGCCCAGCCCGGACGATAGTGCTGATACCAGAGGGGCACACTGCCCAAGCCATTCCCCCTAAGAGGGTGGGCAGCTCCCATGCGCCAGCCAACCATACTGGTAATCCAGCGGTAGGCCAGTTCGCTCCCTTGTCCGCCCTGCAAAAGAGCCGCTAAGCTGCGTCGGAGGCGATCGTTGGCCAGAGCAACCACCGCTAAGCCCACCAAAGCCAAGAATCCCCACCCAGAGCGGCGCTGGCGGCGATAGTGCCAAATCCAACCCACCCCAAGGGGAATCACCATTGCCAGCAAGCCGAGGCCGCCCCCCCGTGAAAATGTGGTGTAGAGGGTGACTAGACCCAAAAGCAGCACGGCAATCCAAAATGGGCGCGATCGCCACCACGGTTCACTGGCTTCTGCTTCAATGGCCAAAAGTCCCACCAAAGGTAACGCTAGCAGCAGATAGCCCGCCACATAGTTTTGGTGGCCAAAGGGTGCCCAGTTGCGGAGTTCCAAACTGTCCCCATTGAGGTGGGGGGGTAATCCTTGGGGGGTATCGAAAATTGCCGTGGCGATCGTTGTGCCCAACCAAAGACTTAAACTGACAAGGATCACGAGGGCAGTGAGATAGCCTTGAAAGCCCACGATTTGCCAGCGTCGCTCTGGAGTGCGCAACCAAGCCCCTAGGGGATAAAGGACAGCGATTCCCCCCAAGAGTGCCCAGCCATACCAGCGAGCCTGATTGGGAAAGGCACTCAGGGTTCCGGAAATCCCCAATGCCAACAGGAGTAACAGCACCACGCCATCAAAGCCATTCCCCAAGGGCTGCACCCGCCGTTGATAGGCCAACACCTGCAAAAACCAAAGGAGAGGCACCCCCACTGCCGCTTGCCACAGGAGTACCCAAGGCCAAGCCACCATTAGGCTGTGACTGTCCGGCAGAAGGGTAAAAAGGGCATAGCCGGCTGCGCTGAGGAGCCCCAGCAATATCCCCTCTTGCCTAGCGGCTTTTTCCTGCCAGCTTTCCCCCTGGCTCATCCAGTCTCCTCAAGTAAAGGCTGCCACGACGCGGTCCATGGCCTCAACCACATTCTCGCGGCTATTGAAGGCCGAAAGACGCAGATAACCCTCGCCCGCGGCCCCGAAGCCAGCACCGGGAGTACCCACTACAAAGCAGGTGTGCAGCAATTTATCGAAAAAGTCCCAACTACCCATACCGGCAGGTGTCTTCAGCCAAACGTAGGGGGCATTGACACCGCCATAGACCTCAAAGCCTGCTTGGGTCAGTTTTTCGCGGATAAGACGGGCATTTTCCATATAAAAGGTCACCAATTCCCGTACTTGGGCTTGGCCGGCTTCAGAATAGACGGCTTCGGCGCCCCGCTGCACAATATAGGAGACGCCATTAAACTTCGTGGATTGTCGCCGTAGCCAAAGCGACCAGAGCTGCACCACTTCACCACCGCTGGTTTCTCCCTTGAGATCCTTGGGCACAACGGTAAAAGCGCAGCGGGTTCCCGTAAAGCCGGCATTTTTGGAGAAGGAACGGAATTCAATGGCGCACTCGCGGGCACCGGGGATTTCATAGATCGAGTGGGGAATAGCCGGATCGGTAATAAAGGCTTCGTAGGCAGCATCGAAGAAGATGATTGCTTTGTGGGCACGGGCATAGTCTACCCAGGCCTGCAAATGCTCCCGCGGGGCCACTGCACCGGTGGGGTTGTTGGGGAAGCAGAGGTAGATTAAGTCCACAGGTTCACTGGGTAGCATGGCAGTGAAGTGGTTTTCAGCGGTAATTGGCAAATAGACCAGTCCAGCGTACTCCCCCCGTTCATTGGCTTCGCCCGTATGCCCTGCCATGACATTGGTATCCACATAGACGGGATAGACGGGGTCTGTAACGGCAATGCGGTTGTTGCTGCCAAAAATGTCCAGGATATTGCCGGTGTCGCACTTGGAGCCATCAGAGATAAAAATTTCACTGGCATCAATGTCACAGCCCCGCGATTGGAAGTCGTGGGCAGCAATTTTTTCCCGCAGCCAGGGATACCCCTGCTCAGGGCCATAGCCTTTGAAGGTGGCACGATCGCCCATTTCTTCGACGGCTTTGATCATCGCCTGGCGACAGGCCGCCGGCAGTGGTTCGGTGACATCACCAATCCCTAGGCGAATCAGGGGAGCATCGGGATGGGCTTGCAAAAATTGATTGACACGGCGGGCAATTTCTGGAAACAGATACCCCGCTTTGAGTTTGAGGTAGTTTGCGTTAACAAAGGCCATAGTGCGGTTGAGTGGGAACAGAAGGTCAATATATCAGGATTCGAGAATCCCTTTCAGGCGAGAGTGCGCCAATTCCAGCGCCGCGGCCAATTTTTCCGGTTGAGATCCCCCCGCTTGGGCAAAGTTGGGACGCCCCCCACCGCGCCCGCCACAGACTTGGGCAAGTTCTGCGACTAGTTGACCGGCATGCACACCCCGCTGCACAATATCCTGACTGGCAGCTACTAAGAGGTTCACTTTGTCAGCAGCAGGTTGAGTGGCCAACACCACAGCTCCACTACCCAATTTATTTAGGAGCCACTCGGCGGCGGTTTTTAGCCCTTGGGGATCCACGCCCGCCAGTGAGGCAATGAGAAGGTGGGTATTGCCGACGGCTTCAGCCTGCTCCAAGAGGGCTTGGGTCTTGGCGAGGGTCAGTTCCGCTTTGAGGTGTTCCAGTGCCTTTTGCTGGGCTTTGAGATCTGCTTGTAGTTGGCTAATGCGGTCGAGAACCTCTTCCGGTTTGGCTTTGAAGCGATCGCACAGCTCGCGGACAATGCTATCGCGCTGTTGCAAATAGTCACGCACCGCCGGGCCAGCAATGGCTTCAATGCGACGAATTCCAGCGGCCACCCCACTTTCACTCACAATCTTAAAGAGGCCAATTTCAGCGGTGTTGTGGACATGGGTGCCACCACAGAGTTCCATAGAGACACCGGGAATATCGAGAACTCGCACCTGCTCACCATATTTTTCGCCAAACATGGCGATCGCTCCCCTGGCCTTGGCTTCCTTCAGGGCCATGATATAAGTGTGGGTGGTGTGGCTTTCGCTGATCCAGGCGTTAATTTGATCTTCAATCTGTTGCAGCTCCTCACGGGTCAGGGCACGGGGACAATTAAAGTCAAAGCGCAGCCGATCAAAGGCCACCAGTGACCCCGCTTGGGAAATGTTCTCGTCAATCAGCTTTTTCAAGGCCGCCTGCAAGAGGTGCGTTGCTGTGTGGTGCGCCTGTACCCGCCGCCGACAACTGAGATTAATTTGTGCAGTCACGCGATCGCCCACCTTTAGGCTACCGCGCTCCACTTTGCCGTAGTGAACAAACAATTCCTTTTGCTTTTGCACATCGTGGATGTGCACCAGGGCATCACTGCCAGCCAAGTACCCGCGATCGCCAATTTGACCCCCCGATTCGGCATAAAAGGGGGTTTCCTCAAGGATCACCTGCACTTCCGTTCCTGCCGTTGCCGTTGTTACCGGATGACCCGCCACCAAAATCGCTGTTACTGTCGTTGTCAAACTAAACTCGTCATAGCCGCGAAACTGCGTAGGATGCAGTTGATCCGCCAGGGAATCAATCCCCTCCTGAACGGTAATATCAATAGTTTCGTGGGCTGCTTGGGAACGTTGTCGCTGCTCCGCCATACAGGCTTCAAACTCAGCCACATCCACACCAATACCTTGCTCTGCGGCAATCTCTTGGGTCAACTCCAATGGGAAGCCATAGGTATCAAAAAGAACAAAGGCATCGCGCCCTGCCAGTTGCGGTTGACTGCGTTTTTTGCCCTTAGCCTTCTTCAGGGGAGACAGCATCTCCGCCAAGAGCTTCTCACCCCGATCCAAGGTTTTGAGAAACTGTTCCTCCTCCCGCTGGAGCTCGCTGAGAATGACTGCCTGCCGCTCGCGGACATTGGGATAGACAGGGGCAGCCAGATCAATCGCCACTTGAGCAAGATCAGGGGTTACCAGCCCATTGATTCCCAACAGCCGACTATGGCGCACAATCCGCCGAATCAACCGCCGCAGGACATAGCCACGCCCCACATTACTGGCAGTGACACCATCGGCAATGAGATGAACCACCGCACGGGTGTGATCACCAATCACTTTGAGGGAGGTTTGGGTGCTGGCATTGGCTTTGGGGTACTGAATCCCGGCTCGCTGCGCGGCTGCCTCAATAATTGGGAAAATTAAGTCCGTTTCGTAGTTGTTGGGCACCCCTTGGAGCACCTGCGCCATCCGCTCCAAGCCCATACCGGTATCAATGTTTTTCGCCTTGAGGGGGGTACGGCGACCTTGGTCGTCTTGGTTCAACTCCATGAACACTAAGTTGTAGAGTTCGATGAAGCGGCCATCGTCATCGAGATTAACGTTAGCTAGCCCCTTTTCTGGATAGAAGTCGTAGTAAATCTCAGAACAAGGGCCACAGGGACCCGTCGGCCCCGCCGTCCAAAAGTTGCTCTCCTCGCCCATGCGCTGGATGCGCTCCTTGGGTAAGCCCACTTGGCGATGCCAAATGTCATAGGCCTCATCGTCATTTTCAAAGACGCTCACCAAGAGGCGTTCCGGAGCTAAACCATAAACCGTGGTCATCAGCTCCCATGCCCAAGCAATGGCCTCCGCCTTGAAGTAGTCGCCAAAGCTAAAGTTGCCCAGCATTTCAAAGAACGTGTGGTGGCGAGCGGTGCGACCCACATTTTCAATGTCATTGGTGCGCAGACATTTTTGAGCGGTGGTGGCGCGGGGCACCTTCGGCGCTTCTTGACCGAGGAAAATTGGCTTGAAGGGGAGCATGCCAGCGATCGTCAGCAGCACCGTTGGATCCTCAGGAATCAGGGACGCACTCGGTAAGATGGTGTGTCCTTTGGCCGCATAGAAATCGAGGAATTTCTGGCGAATTTGATCACCGGTGAGAGCAGTGATCGCCGACGCAGAGGGGGAGGAGGTCATTGGAGCGAAGTCTCAACGGAGCGTAATAAACGGCAAAAATACTATTCCATCATACTGGATTGTCTTGGATGTGAAATCCATGGGCGATCGCCAAGTTGAAGTCTCTACCTCCATGGCATTCGCTTAGGGAACAAACACCCCGCGTAAAAAGGTTTCCAGGTAAAGATGAATCAATTGGCGGCCAAAGAGACCGCTAAAGATGGCCGCCACTGCTAGAAAAGGGCCAAAGGGAATGGGCTGGCGGCGCTGAATCCAACCCAGAGCAATACCGAATCCCCCCATGAGGCCACCGAGGACAAAAGACAAAAAAAACGTAACAAGCAGCCCCTGCCAACCCAGCCAAGCGCCGATCATCGCTGCTAGTTTACCGTCTCCGCCGCCCATTACCTCTTGATGAAAGGCGATCGCTCCCCCCCAGCGGATCAGATCAAAAAGCCAAATGCCAATCACTGCGGCAATGATCCCCTCTGTAAGTCCTCCTAGACCCGTGGTTAAGCCTCTCACGAGCAACCCAGTGATCAACCCCCACTTCGTCAGGGGATGGGGCAGCGTCATCGTATCAAGATCAATCAAGGCCAAGGCCAAGAGCCATGCACTCAGCAGCCACAGCACCAGCGCTTGCCCCTGCCAACCACTGACAGCCACAATCAGGACATAAAGCAGTGCCGTCAACAGCTCAATCGCAGGATACCGCCAAGAAATTGGCGCATGGCAATACCGACATTGCCCCCGCAGGAATAGCCAGCCCAAAATCGGGATATTGTCCCAGGGCTTGAGCGTTGTCAAACAGATCGGGCAGCGAGACGGTGGATAGAGGAGCGATCGCCCCCTTGGCACACGGTAGATCACAACATTGAGAAAGCTTCCCACCGCTGCCCCAAGGCCAAAAACAAAGCAGTAGCTGGCAAAGGTCAAAACAGTTAGTGCATTGATAGGCGTGTTACTTCCGGCAGATGATCGTAGGGAATAAAGCATTCTTGGGGCAGCAGGACTGGCTGGCTAGTAAACAGCACATAACCCCGTAGGGTTTGCCGATTAATAGCAACACCTGCAGGCACCGTTTTTGCCCCATGAACCTGCTGGTAGAGATTATAGATGGATTGAGCAGCGGCTAATAGGGGGGTATCAACGGTTTCCATGGTTTGTAAAACTGGCACTGCCCCACTCCTCGGCAATCGAACAATGAGAAACGGTGATGTTTGGCTTTAAGTCAACCATTTAGTTCTCACCAAGTGCTCCGCCTATGCAAAAGCAGATCTGAAATCCGCCGCCTGAAAATTGATGATCTTCTCTTCACCAAGGGAGAGATAGAGCTACCACAGAGCGAGGACGTCTTCCCTGGGAAATCACCTGAGGAGAGTATTACTAAAGAATTGGTTGTTTCATCATGCCAAGACCCCCGCGATCGCTATTGCTATGCTGAAGTGCTGATTTAGCAAGGATTCCTTGAGGGGAAGCATGACTTGCACGGGCTTGGGTTGAGGCCAAATACACTCCCCTGGTTCCAGCCATGTGTGGGCATGAAGACTAGTTGCCACCGTAGAGGAGTAATTCAGTGGGAGAAGATGGAGAAAGTTGGCAGAAGTGGCGTGGACGACAATAGACCTCTTGTAAAGATAGCTGTGCTGTGGCTAAAAATCCAGTGTGATTCTCCCAAAAGCCATAAATCAACCGCCAAGACCGTAAAGAATTGCAACATGTGCCCTTGTGGGGTTAAGGAGCAGAAGAATTGCCTATAATACTGTGAGCACGCCAATGCTTGAGGGAGTTGACGTTGACCACGACTGTTTTTCAGACCACCAAATCCCAAGAAATTTTTGCCGCTGCCCAAAAACTCATGCCCGGTGGCGTCAGTTCACCTGTGCGTGCCTTCAAGTCCGTCGGCGGCCAGCCCATTGTCTTTGATCACGTCAAGGGTGCCCACATTTGGGATGTGGACGGCAACCAATACATTGACTATGTGGGGTCTTGGGGACCCGCGATCGTTGGCCATGCCCATCCTGAAGTCATTGACGCCCTCCATGCCGCCCTCGAAAAGGGAACTAGCTTTGGTGCCCCCTGCCTGCTTGAGAATATCTTGGCGGAAATGGTGATTGCCGCTGTCCCTAGCGTTGAGATGGTGCGCTTTGTGAATTCCGGAACCGAAGCCTGTATGGCAGTGCTGCGGCTAATGCGTGCCTATACCCAGCGGGAAAAAGTGATCAAATTTGAAGGCTGCTACCACGGCCATGCTGATATGTTCTTGGTCAAGGCGGGGTCAGGCGTCGCCACCTTGGGTTTACCCGATTCTCCCGGCGTGCCGAAAGCAACCACCGCCGCAACATTAACGGCGCCCTACAACGATCTGGAAGCGGTCACTCGCCTCTTTGAACAGTATCCCAATGATATTGCGGGTGTGATTCTTGAACCCGTGGTTGGCAATGCTGGCTTTATTCCCCCCGATGCGGGCTTTCTCGAAGGACTGCGGGAGCTGACGAAACAATATGGCGCCCTCTTGGTCTTTGACGAAGTGATGACGGGCTTTCGCATTGCCTATGGCGGTGCCCAAGAAAAATTTGGGGTCACACCGGATCTAACTACCCTCGGAAAAGTGATTGGCGGTGGTCTGCCCGTGGGTGCCTATGGTGGTCGCGCTGACATTATGAAGATGGTGGCGCCTGCGGGGCCTGTGTATCAAGCGGGTACCCTCTCTGGCAATCCCTTGGCAATGACAGCGGGCATTAAAACCCTGGAAATTCTCAGCCGCCCCGGCAGCTATGAGTACTTGGATCGGATCACGGGCAAGCTGGTACAGGGACTTTTAGACGCTGCCCGGGAGTTTGGCCACGAGGTGTGTGGTGGGCACATCAGTGGTATGTTTGGTCTCTTTTTCACCGCTGGTCCGGTGACCAACTATGAGCAAGCCAAGCAGTCCGATTTGAAAAAGTTTGCTGCCTTCCACCGCGGCATGCTAGAGCAGGGGATTTACCTTGCGCCATCCCAGTTTGAAGCGGGCTTTACCTCCCTTGCCCATACGGAGGCGGATATTGAGCGCACCATTGCGGCGGCGCGGACAGTCCTGAGTCAGCTTTGAGTCTTTACCGTGGCGGCAAGGAGCACCACATCCATTAAGTCCTCAAGGTTGAGGCAGGGAAAGACCATGACATCTCCCAATTGATGAATGGCTCGGCTGCTATCTTCTGCCAAGGTAATCACGGGGAGTTTTCGCAGTTTGGGGTGATTCTCCAGATGGGGGACTTCCGCAGCGGGCAAGTCCCAAATCAGAACGTCAGGCTGCCAAATATCCACCAAGAGATCGGCCTGTTCAAGGTCTTCTGCTTCGAGAAGCCGCAGGTGGGGTAGACTAATTTCATGGAGTAAACCGAGGCGAAGTACCGTCTGATTCAGGAGGGGATGCTCAAAGGTTGGTTTTGCCGCTGGAGAAGTCAGTCGCGGAAAACACCAGCGATCGAGGACATCGATCAGCAGACTGGGATGACTACTCAAGGGCAGCCGTTGCACAAAACCGGTCAGGCCCAAAGGAGTGGCCTCATCGGAGAGGATAATCAATGGCACAGTGGCAGTGAAGGGACTGGTGGCAAGACTTTCAACCACATCAGCCAGAATGAGACTACTGGCGGGGCGGACGATAATTGCTGTGGGTTGCAGTTGCTCCAGCTTATCCAGCGCTTCAAGGGGATGGCGAGCGACCATATATCCGTAATGGCTGTCTCGCAATGCGGCAGTGGTGTGCATGATCCACGTGGCATCATTACTGATTAAAAGGATCAATTGAGCTGTAGTGGGCAATTCAGGGGGAAGTTCCTCCCTAAAGGGCAGCAGCACTGTCCACTCACTCCAGCGATCGGCTTGGGCGATAAAGGAAAGCTCACCATTGTGGAGACGACAGAGTTGGTGGGCTAGCATCAGCCCCATTGTTACTTCGGCGTAGTCCTCGAGACATTCGTGTAGCAGGCGATCGTGATCCTGAAGAGGAATACCATGTCCCTCTTCCCACAGTTGCAACGCCAGCCAATTTTGCCAGCGACTCAAGCGCAGTCCATAGCGATCGCTGGGAAAGAGCATCAGCCACCCTAGGAGATGGCCAAGAATCTGCCGTAGCCGCAAAGCGTCGCCCCAGAGGTAGACATGACTCAAGGGCTGATCAATTTGCCAATGCCAACTCGGCGGGGTCAGATTGTAGAGATGCTCCGCCAACTCCTGCGATCGCAACCACAAATCCGCCAGTTCTACAGTTTCCCATTGCAATTCCAACTCTCGCCAGAGGGCGCGGGTGTAGTCCTGCCATGCCTGAATGAGGCGATTCATTTGCCAACCGCTACGCTGGATTAGGGCAAGGTAGTCCTGTTGCTCGGGTAGGGGGTGTTGCCACAGGAGTTGGGTAAGGCCGAGGATTGCCGTTAGGGGGTTTTTGAGTTCATGTCCCAAGCTCAGGAGGAGGCGCTTTTGCTGATGGAGGCGGAGTTGCTGCAAGCGGGTGGGGGTCGTTGGATCAGCCTCTTGGCGCTGTTGGGCAAAAAATACCCAATAGCGATCGCTAGCGATCGCCACACTGCTCTGTGCTTTCTCCCAGTCCAACGACATTAAATTCAAGGGAAATGAGCACACCTGCCAGAGCGATCGCCCCTCTAGTGCCTGACAACTCATGCCCTCAAATTTAGTCTGTACCAGCGGCAAAAAGTCAGTTAAGTATTCTGACCAAGCATGATTTTGCCAAATCACTCTCCCTTGGGCGTTTTGAATTTGTACTGGCAAAGGCAATTGTTCAATCACTGCCAGCCAAGGCAAAGGGGGCTGGCAGGCCCAATGATAGAGCAAGCGTCGCTGATCCAGCAGTCCCACAAAGCACTCCTGTGCATCCACAACCGCAATATAGGGGGGCATCTGGGCTTGAGTGCGCAGCCATTCCTGAAACTGCAATAGCGTCCACACTGCCGGTACCCCCACCACGGGCGATCGCCAAGGAGCCGTCACACTGCCTACCGCGAAGTCGGCTAACGTCCCTTCCCGCTCCAAACTCAAAGCCAACCCCCAGCCCTGCACCACCCCCACAGGTTTTTGCCCCTCATCCACAACGACGATCGTTTCTGGGAGGGTTTCTTGCCAACGCTGATACACCTCCTTGAGAGACAGACCGGCCCCCACCGCCATTGCCGGTTCAGTAAAGCTCGCTAGGGAGAGGGAATTCATGGATACAGTCCTTTTCTGAACTGGGGTACATCAAATAAGGAGATAGGATGCCCTGCCACTGGTTTTTCCATTGTTGAGTGTGTTTTGTACTGGCGAGCCTAAGCTTGTAATGAAATGGCAACAGGCCTCCAGAAGACCCTGTCACCACCTGCGGGAAAGTGATAGGATGCTATCAGATGCAAACTCCAGTTCTGAAAGCACGTGGCGCAGTCAACCGCACTAACAATTTGTGGCTTAGTTTACTCGCCCGCTATTGGCCAAGAACTCGTTCGTTTGCACACCTCTGATATTGATGAGCTGGTTTACTTTTCAAGCGAGAGAGAGTTTTGTAACTATTTAGAGGCACGGCGCAATAGCATCGCTTGTTTAATTTTAGAATGGGGAGAGGGGACTCCGCAAATCATTACCTATCTTCACCACAGCGCCACCCTATTGCCCGCCATCCTCATTTTCCCAGCCACACCAGCCCCTCCACCCGTCGGTCCCCACTATCACATTGCTGAAGTGATTTTGACAACCGATCAGCTGGATCAGCTCAACCGTCAAATTGAGGAAGCCATCACAGGCTTTGTCAAGCTCTGTCCGGGATGTGCAGTGCCGCCCCATGTCCTGTTTCGCATGCCAGCCCTCAAAGAGAGCAGTAATGTTGACCCCCAGCATCGTCTTTCCCAAAAATTGAAGGAGCGACTCGGCTACCTGGGGGTGTATTACAAACGAGATACAGCATTTTTTTTCCGACGGATGTCCCCTGCCGATAAACGCAAACTGCTGGACGAATTGCGCTCAATTTATCGTACCATTGTCCTTGAATACTTTAACACCGATGCCAAAGTTAATGAGCGCATTGACGAGTTTGTTAGTAAAGCATTCTTCGCAGATATTTCTGTTTCCCAAGTGCTAGAGATTCACGTCGAACTCATGGATAACTTCTCCAAGCAACTCAAACTCGAAGGCCGCAGTGAGGACATTTTGCTCGACTATCGCCTGACGCTGATTGATGTGATCGCCCATCTGTGCGAGATGTATCGTCGTTCCATTCCGCGGGAGGTGTAATGCCGATGGCCCCCTTGCGGAAAACCTATGTTCTCAAGCTATACGTTGCCGGTAACACACCCAACTCAGTGCGGGCTCTAAAAACTCTCAATAACATTCTTGAAAAAGAATTTAAGGGAGTCTATGCCCTCAAGGTAATCGATGTCCTCAAAAATCCCCAACTGGCTGAGGAAGATAAAATTTTGGCCACGCCTACCCTTGCCAAAGTCCTACCGCCCCCTGTACGCCGTATTATTGGGGACTTGTCCAATCGTGAGAAGGTGCTCATTGGCTTAGATCTCTTGTATGAAGAGATTGGTGACCAAGCCGAGGATGACTTAGGCTTGGAATAGGCACAGTTCTTAGAGTCTCTCAGCTTAGAATAGCTTTTTGGAATTTTTGTGCAATACCGAATCTAAAAATCTTCTATGACAAACCTACCCGAACATCAGTCCAGTCCAACGGAGCAGTCCTCGGCGGAAGTCAAGAAAATCCCGACGATGATTGAGGGCTTTGACGATATCAGCCATGGGGGACTTCCCCAAGGACGCACCACCTTAGTCAGCGGCACTTCAGGCACAGGGAAGACCCTTTTTGCAGTTCAGTTTCTCTACAATGGCATTACCATTTTTAATGAGCCAGGTATATTTGTTACATTTGAAGAATCCCCCCAAGATATTATCAAAAACGCCCTCAGTTTTGGCTGGAACCTGCAAAGTCTGATTGACCAAGGCAAGCTATTTATCCTGGATGCTTCTCCGGATCCCGATGGCCAAGAGGTGGCTGGTGACTTTGACTTATCTGCTCTGATTGAGCGCATTCAGTATGCCATTCGCAAATACAAAGCAACCCGGGTCTCCATTGATTCGGTAACAGCGGTTTTCCAGCAATACGATGCGGCCTCGGTGGTGCGGCGGGAAATTTTTCGCCTGGCTTTTCGCCTCAAGCAACTGGGCGTGACCACGATTATGACCACCGAGCGGGTAGATGAATACGGCCCTGTGGCGCGTTTTGGTGTTGAGGAGTTTGTCTCCGATAATGTGGTTATTTTGCGTAATGTTCTTGAGGGAGAACGGCGGCGGCGCACGGTTGAAATTCTCAAGCTGCGGGGCACCACCCACATGAAGGGGGAATATCCCTTTACAATCAACAACGGTATTAACATCTTCCCGTTGGGGGCCATGCGCCTGACCCAGCGCTCATCGAATGTGCGGGTGTCTTCAGGGGTCAAGACCCTCGACGAGATGTGTGGCGGTGGCTTCTTCAAGGATTCGATTATTTTGGCCACGGGCGCTACGGGTACTGGCAAGACTCTCTTGGTCAGTAAATTCTTGGAGACGGGCTGCCAACAGGGAGAACGGGCACTGCTGTTTGCCTACGAAGAATCGCGGGCGCAGTTGTCGCGCAATGCCTCCTCTTGGGGCATTGATTTTGAGGAGTTGGAACGGCGGGGTTTGTTGCGGATCATTTGTGCCTATCCAGAGTCAGCGGGGCTTGAGGATCACTTGCAAATTATCAAGTCGGAGATTGCAGACTTTAAGCCCTCACGGGTGGCCATTGACTCTTTGTCTGCCTTGGCGCGGGGGGTGAGTAACAATGCCTTCCGGCAGTTTGTTATCGGGGTTACTGGATTTGCCAAACAGGAGGAAATCACTGGCTTTTTCACCAACACCACGGATCAGTTTATGGGGTCCAACTCGATTACCGAGTCCCATATCTCCACAATTACAGATACGATTTTGCTTTTGCAGTACGTGGAAATCCGCGGTGAGATGTCCCGGGCAATTAACGTCTTTAAGATGCGTGGTTCTTGGCACGACAAGGGGATTCGGGAGTATGTGATCACTGAGAAGGGGGCAGAAATCCGCGATTCCTTCCGCAACTTTGAGGGGATTATTAGCGGTACCCCCACCCGCATTTCCGTGGACGAGAAAACAGAGCTGGCGCGAATTGCCAAGGGGATGCAGGATCTAGAGAGCGAGTAGCCCCATGCAGTTAAACCAAGTCATTGTCGTGCACAAGGCGGGCGATCGCCAGAGCAAGGAATGGGCAGATCGCGCTTCCCGTCAGCTGCAACAGCGTGGCGCCAATGTGCTTGTGGGGCCGAGTGGGCCTAAGGACAACCCCTACCCCGTCTTTATGGCTTCAGTGACAGAGCCGATTGATCTGGCCGTTGTTCTGGGGGGAGACGGCACCTCCTTAGCCGCGGCACGGCATCTAGCGGCGCCTGGGGTTCCAATTCTAGCAGTGAATGTGGGGGGGCATTTGGGGTTTTTGACGGAGCCGCTGGAGTTGTTTCGCGATATGGAGGCGGTTTGGGAGCGCCTTGAGCGGGACGAGTACGCGATGCAACAGCGGATGATGCTGCAGGCCCAGGTTTTTGAGGGGTCAAAGGCTCATCCTGAAGCGGTGGGCGATCGCTACTATGCCCTCAATGAAATGTGCATTAAGCCGGCCTCTGCTGATCGCATGATCACTGCCATCCTCGAGATGGAAATTGATGGCGATGTTGTGGATCAGTACCAAGGGGATGGGTTACTGGTGGCCACCCCTACCGGCTCCACCTGCTATACGGTCGCCGCCAATGGCCCCATTTTGCACCCGGGGATGGAAGCCCTTGTGGTGACGCCCATTTGCCCTTTGAGTCTCTCTAGCCGCCCCATTGTCTTGCCTGCGCGCTCCTCAGTCAGCATTTGGCCGTTGGAGGATCACAGCCTCAATACCAAGCTGTGGATGGATGGCGTACTGGCTACCTCCATTTGGCCAGGACAGCGGGTACAGGTGACAATGGCCGATTGTCAAGCTCGCTTTATCATCCTGCGGGATCACTACTCCTTTTATCAAACCCTACGGGAGAAGTTGGCCTGGGCAGGGGCACGGATTCCCTATCACAACAATCACCGCAATTAGATCACAACCGCCCCCACAGAAGGTCTCTATAATTAGGGGCATTCCTCACTCAACCCTTGTTATGATTCTCAGTCCTTTTGAACGCGCTGTTCTTGGCCAAGAGGCGGAAGCCCTGGTTGATCAGTTGTTAGAAATTGGGATTGCCCTCTCTGCCAGTCAATCCCTAGAGGAACTGCTGCATCTGATTCTGACGAAAAGTCGCCAAATTACTGCTAGCGATGCTGGCACGATTTTTCTAGTTCAGCGCGAACGGGCGGTGCTGGAATTCAAGGCAGCTCAAAACGATAGCGTCACCCTTCCTGAGCAAGTGCAGGACTATACCGTACCCCTCACCGCCGATAGCTTGGTGGGCTATGCCGCTCTCACGGGGGAATCGCTGAATATTGCCGATGTGTATGCCCTTAAGGGGAGCGAGATGTACCAGTTCAATCGTTCCTTTGATGAAGCCCTACACTATCGAACCTGTTCGGTGCTGGTGGTGCCGATGCAAAATGTCAGTGGTGAGGTGATTGGCGTTCTGCAACTGATTAACCGCAAGCGATCGCCCGACACCCTACTGACACCGGAAACCAGCGTGGCTCTCACCCAGCCCTATAGCCCTTGGGAAGAACACATTGTGCGATCGCTGGCTAGTCAGGCCGCTGTGATTATTGAGCGCAACCATTTACTTGAAAGTATTGAACAGCTCTTTGAGGGATTTATCACCGCTTCGGTTCAAGCCATTGAGACTCGGGATCCAGTAACCGCAGGGCATTCCGAACGGGTGGCAGCTCTGACGGTGCGCCTCGCCGAGATCACCAGTGCCACCTCTAGGGGCGTCTTTCGCGATGTTTTCTTTAGCGATCGCCAGCTACAGGAAATCCGCTATGCTGCCCTGCTCCACGATTTTGGCAAGGTGGGCGTGCCGGAGGCGATTCTCAACAAGCAAAAGAAAATTTACCCCGAACAACTGGAGGTCATTCGCCAACGCTTTGCCCTTGTCCGCCGCACCCTGGAAATGGAAACCGCTCAAGCTAAAGTCAATTATTTACTCTCCCATCCCCATCAGCTCCATACCCCAGAACAGGGGTGTCAGCACTGCGCTTTTCTACGACAGCTCGACCAAGAACTCCAGCAACAACTGCACACCTTAGAGAACTACTGGCAATTGCTGGAGCAGGCCAATGAGCCGCGAATTCTAGAGGAAGAACCCCTTGCCCGCCTGCAGGAATTGACCCAGTTTTATTATCGCGGCGTTGATGGCGAACTCCATCCCCTCATTACGGCCACTGAACTTGAACAACTCTTGGTGCGCCGTGGCAATCTCACCCAACAGGAACGACGGATCATCGAAGCCCACGTGACCTATACTTACCAGTTTCTTGCCCGTATTCCTTGGACCCCCCATCTTAAAAATGTGCCAATCATTGCCTATGGTCACCATGAGCGCTTGGACGGCAGTGGCTACCCACGGGGTATTGGCGCAGCCGAAATTCCTCTCCAAACCCAAATGTTGGCGATCGCTGACATTTACGATGCCCTCACAGCCAAGGATCGCCCCTACAAAAAGAGCCTACCAGTGAATAAGGCCCTAGAGGTTTTGTGGCAGGAAGCCAAGGAATTTAAGATCAATCCCGATTTAGTGGAACTCTTTGAGCAGCAGGAGGTCTTTCGGGTGCTGGGGCACCAGCGCTAGGGCTAATTGGGGGACGATTGCAAAAACGAGACTCTCCAAAGCGTAGCTGCCAGCCAATTGGTACAGGTATGGGCAACGATCGCTAAGAGTAAATTATTCGTTACCACGGCACTATAGGCAAAGAATCCGCCAACAATGGTTGCCCACAGGGCATAGGGCCACTGCTGCCGGGAGCCAGCGTGCAAAATGCCAAAGCACACAGAACTGCCAATAATCCCTGCCCAGTTGAGCCCCAAACTCGGTAGGAGCACCCCGCGAAAGAGCAGCTCTTCACTAAGGCCGGGCAGAATGCCAATCCAAAACAGATCAGGCCACAGCAGTGGTGAAAGCACAAGTTTCAGGTAGGTATCTGACGCGTGGCGGTAGGCAGGCCAGAGGCGATACAAAATAGCGCCGATGCCGGTAATTCCTAGGCAGAGGGCAATCCCTAAAGCCACTGCCCAGACATCCCAGCGCAGCGGCAGAAGTCCGCCAGAAAAGGGGGTAAATAACCACACCCGCGCCAAAATCAGCCACAGGATGGCCGTTAACGCCATGGCCACTAAGACCTGTGTACGACTCAGGGGCTCATCGGGCAGGGGGAATTCCTCCATAGGCCTACGCTTTCTGGAACTGACCAAATTGGAAGTGATAGACCTCTTCCTCTTTTTCCGAGATCAGTTTCAAATCTGAGCAGGGGCGGGCCACACAGAGGAGGACATAGCCTTTTTCCCGCAGTTCGGGACTCAGCCCCATCGCATCCCCGTGATCCACGGTACCCTCCTGAATTTGGGCAGCACAGGTGGTACAGACTCCGGCATTACAGGAACTCGGAAGATCAATTCCCGCAGCGGTGGCCGATTGCAGGATGGGTTTATCGGCACTGGCTTCAAAGGTGTAGGTTTGTCCTTGGTGCAGGATCTCAACACGAAAGGCTTGGGTCATTCTGGCAGTGAGCTATGACGCAACATCTTCCCTATTATCCCCCAAATCCTCGCGATCGCTGGCTTCCTCGGGGGCAGACTTCAACCATGTCCGCACAGGATCAGGAATCGCTACTCGCTGGCGTTGGGGCAGTTGCAGGCAAATGTGCTGCGTCTGGGCAATGGCTACCCGATCCCCCGCCCCGTTGTAGAGAGTATAGGCCAGTTGAAAACGGCTACTATCCAGTCTTTGGGGGTCAATGGTCACCCGCAGGCGATCACCACAGTAGAGGGGTTTCAAAAAGCGCATCTGCGCCTCCGTAATCGGCACAATCAGGCCACTGTTGCTGAAAAATTGCCGCAGATCTACCCCCAACTGGGCAAGGGCATCCTCATAGGCCTCGTGGCAAAACCGCAGCAGATTGGCAAAGTAAACGACCCCAGCCGCATCGGTATCCGCAAAATGAACCGTGCGCTGATAGTCGCGCAGGGGTGGTGTATTCATCTATCGCCATTCCATCGCCATCCCATCGGGTTGTCCAACACCAGCCATCGGCAAAAACACGCCACAGCCTTTATTGTTAATATTAGGGTACAGCTTTTTTGCAAACCATTCGCATACCTAAACCGATGAGTAACAAAGGCAGTTCTGATCTTCGACTTCTTTTAAGCACGCTGGTGATCAGCGGCTTAGTCGCAGGACTGGCCTATTGGCAACTCAGTCAACACTGGACGCCCTCCCCCGATCAAAACCCTGGCTCCCCCCTACAGACCACCACCTCCAAGTGGCAAAAAATTGCCCTTGCGACGACGCTGCGGGGCCATCAAGATGAAGTGAACGCGATCGCCCTTAGTCCCGATGGCAATTTACTCGTCAGTGCTGGCGACGATCGCAGGCTGTATTTTTGGAACTTGGCCACGGGAACTGCCCTAGGACAAGCCAAAGGTCACACCGACTGGATCTATGCCCTTGTGATGACTCCCGATGGTCAAACGGTGATTAGCGGCAGTAAAGACAAAACCATCAAACTATGGGGGGTGGGCGATCGCCAACTCCAAGCCACCCTCAGTGGCCACCAAGATTTTGTGAACGGCTTAGCCCTCAGTCCCGATGGCCGCACCCTTGCCAGTGCCAGCTATGATCACACTGTCAAACTGTGGGATGTCCCGAGCCGTCAGGAAATCACTACACTAAAAGGCAATGAGGGCATCATGCTCAGCGTCGCCATCAGTCGAGATGGGCGTTTTTTAGCCACCGGTGGCGTGGATCAGCTCATCCGCATTTGGGATTTGCCCTCCCGCCGACTCCTGCGCACCCTCGAAGGACACACCAGCGATGTCAATAGCCTCGCCTTCACCCCCGACAGCAGCCAACTGGTCAGTGGCAGTGACAAAGATGGTATCAAAGTCTGGAACCTCACCACAGGAGAACTTCAGCAGCAGTTTGGCACCGAGGGCGGGCAAGTCTTTAGTGTGGCGGTGAGTCCCGAGGGCAGCACCATTGCCAGTGGCCACAGCGATCAAACTGTCAAACTTTGGTCCCTCTCTGGTCAGTTATTGCGTAACCTCAAGGGACACTCTGGTGCCGTCTACAGTGTCGTCTTTGGTCAGGATCAACTGATCTCCGCCAGTGAAGACAAAACCATTAAAGTGTGGCGTCTCTTTCCCAAAACCCCATAGAGAACTCGTAGGTCTCAGCTGTGGAATAAAAAAAACGGCTAAGACCCCCAAGAATCTTAGCCACTGAGAACAACGGCTTGAATTTTTTTAGCCCACACTTCCCTCTAGCTTCAGGCTCAGCAGGCGATCGGCCTCGACTGCGAATTCCATCGGCAGTTGATTAAAGACATCGCGACAGAAGCCACTAATCATCATTGAGACGGCATCTTCAGCGGAAATTCCCCGCTGGGCAAAGTAGAAGAGTTGATCCTCGCCAATTTTCGATGTTGAAGCCTCATGCTCCACCTGGGCAGTGGGGTTTTGCACCTGAATATAGGGGAAGGTATTGGC
>NZ_JACOMP010000047.1:0-7377 GCF_014466085.1 Thermosynechococcus sp. OHK43 | reverse complement strand
TGGATGGGTTGAGCCTCAGTAATCTGAGCACCATTCAAGGTATTCCGTCCGCGTGGGTTCATGGCTTGACCCCTTTGGCGACCACCCTCAAATCCCGCACTATTTTTGCCACCCACTACCACGAACTCAATCAACTGGCAACGCTCCTGCCCAATGTGGCCAACTATCAAGTTGTCGTCAAAGAACTCCCCAACGAGATTATTTTTCTACACCAAGTGAAGCCCGGTGGTGCCGATCGCTCCTACGGCATTGAAGCCGGACGCCTTGCCGGCTTACCTCCAGTCGTGATTCAACGCGCCCGCGAAGTGATGTGCCAAATCGAGAAGCACAGCAGAATTACCGTGGGACTGCGCAAAAGCCCAATGAGTGACCCCCCAACCGCCCCTGAGATCAATCAGGGGGAGCTGCCCTTTTAATTCCTTAGCTAGAATAGAGATTGTAACGTTTTGTTAACAAGGGGAATTTGTGGTTGTCCTGTTAAAGCTCGCCCCACCCCTACGGCAAACGCTCCTGCGGCTGATCTTGGCAGGTCTGTTGTTTTGGTCCAGCATTGCTGCAATGTTGCCTACCTTACCCCTCTACATCGCTGCGAAGGGGGGCACGCCCCATCAGGTGGGGTTTGTCATGGGTGCCTTTGCCGTGGGGCTGCTGGGTTCTCGCTCCTGGTTAGGCCCCCTCGCCGATCGCCGCGGACGCAAAATGACCCTGCTCATTGGCCTCGCCGTGGCGGCGATCGCCCCCCTATTTTACATCCTCAGCCACAACCTACCGCTCCTGATGGCGGTGCGCCTGCTCCATGGCGTGAGCATTGCCGGCTTTACCACCGGTTACATGGCTCTGGTGACGGATATTGCCCCACCCCAACATCGCGGCGAAATCATTGGCTACACTAGCCTTGTCCATCCCATTGGGGTAGCCCTTGGGCCCAGTTTGGGCAGTTGGCTGCAAATCCACTACGGCCATGGCTGGGTCTTTATGATTGCCAGCACACTGGCCGCCTTCGGCTTCATGACTGCCGCAGGGGTGCGGGCAGTGAATAGGGCGCAGGAGGCTCTCCAGCCGCCTCCAGAGAAAACCCTCTTTTGGCGGTTATTGCTGTCAGAACGGCTGCGGATTCCTAGCTTAGTGATGTTGAGTGTGGGCTTGACCTTTGGCACGATCGCCACGTTCATTCCCCTCTTTATGGCAGCCGAGCAGTTGGGGGTATCCCCAGGTCTGTTTTACGCCGTCGCGGCGATCGCCAGCTTTATCGGTCGTGTCCTGACGGGTGCTGCCTCCGATCGCTGGGGACGAGGCATTTTCATCTCCGCTAGCCTCGCCGCCTACGTCATCTCAATGGTGCTCCTCGCCCAAGCCCAAACCGCTTTGGATATCCTCTGGGCAGCGATTCTTGAAGGTCTTGCCGGCGGTGTCCTGATTCCGATGGTGGCTGCCCTCATGGCCGATCGCTCCATCCCCCAGGAGCGCGGACGGGTTCTCAGCCTCAGTTTAGGCGGTTTTGATCTGGGAATGGCCCTAGCGGGTCCCCTGCTGGGGGGACTGGTTGAGCATTGGGGCTATCGCCTCATCTTTCGCATGGCAGCAGTCTTTAGCCTCTTGGGGTTGACCTTCTTTTTAACCGCCAGTAGTAAAAGCCTGCCCGATTCCCTGCGCTTTGCCCTCGGCATGGGGCGCGATCGCTATGCCCTATAGCCTACTATTTTTTGGGATCGCCCTCTTGGCTGGAACAAACGGCGCAAGCCCCCTTAAGAGAAGATGGCCTGTCGCTGATGTATCCCCTCTTCAAGAAAAGGGCGGTATCCTTAGGGATTCGTTACAATTTTTTGAGATCACCCACTAGGGAAAAACGCGTGTCCACAGCAGCTTCGGCCAATTTGACCCCCACCGGCAAATCCTACCGTTGGAATCGCGAGCGTTACTCGAAAGCGCGGCGCTTCTTTGATATTTGGTTTTTTGTCTGGCGATTTCTCTTTGGCCGCTGGCTCCTCACCCAATCTTGGAGCTACTGGGGCGGTAAGACCGATGCCAAACGGGCGGCGCGACGCCGTGCCCAAGCCATTTGGATTCGTGAAACCTTCCTTGACCTTGGCCCCACCTTCATCAAACTGGGGCAGCTGTTTTCCACCCGCGCCGATCTCTTTCCCAGCGAGTACGTCGAAGAACTCAGTAAGCTTCAAGACCGCGTCCCCGCCTTTAGCTACGAGCTAGTTGCAAAAATCATCTACGAGGACTTTGGCCGCCCCATCCCTGAACTGTTTCGCAGTTTTGACCCCATCCCCATGGCTGCCGCTAGTCTTGGCCAGGTTCACAAAGCCCAACTGCTTTCTGGGGAAGAGGTGGTGGTCAAAGTTCAACGCCCCGGCCTACGGCAGCTCTTTGACATCGATCTTGCCATTCTCAAGGGCATTGCCCAGTATTTTCAGAACCATCCCAAATGGGGTCAAGGGCGGGACTGGATGGGCATCTACGATGAGTGTTGCCGCATTCTCTACGAAGAAATTGACTACCTCAACGAGGGACGCAATGCCGACACGTTCCGCCGCAATTTTCGGGATCGCGAGTGGGCCTGTGTTCCACGCGTCTATTGGCGCTACACCTCACGGCGCGTCCTCACCCTTGAGTACCTACCGGGAATTAAAATCAGCCACTACGAAGCCCTCGAAGCGGCTGGCCTAGACCGCAAACGCCTAGCAGAACTGGGTGCCAAGGCCTACCTCTATCAAGTTCTCAACGATGGCTTTTTCCACGCTGACCCCCATCCGGGCAACATTGCCGTCAGCCCCAACGGCCAACTCATTTTCTATGACTTTGGCATGATGGGGCGCATTCAACCCGTCACCCGCGATAAACTGCTGAAAACATTTTTAAGCATTGCCCAGCGGGATGCTGAACAGGTGGTACAGTGCCTTGTAGAGCTAGGGGCGTTGGTACCCACAGGGGATCTAGGGCCAGTGCGGCGCTCGATTCAGTATCTCCTCGACAATTTCATGAACCAGTCCTTTGAAACCCAATCGGTGGCTCAAATCAGCGATGACCTTTACGAAATTGCCTATGACCAACCCTTTCGGTTTCCTGCCACATTTACCTTTGTGATGCGCGCCTTTTCCACCCTCGAGGGCGTGGGCAAGGGACTGGATAAAGACTTTAACTTCATGCAAGTTGCCCAACCATTTGCGACCGAACTTATGACCAACGGAAACTTTCCCGATCCCAGTAATGGCAGTCTTTTCTCAGAACTGAGTCGGCAAGCCGCTCAAGTGGGCAGCAGTGCCATTGGCTTGCCCCGTCGCCTTGAAGAAGTACTCGATAAACTTGAAAATGGTGACCTGCGCTTGCGCGTCCGTTCCAGTGAGAGCGATCGCATTCTGCGGCGCCTGAGTAACATTAACTTAGGGCTAAATTATGTCGTGCTCATTGGCAGTTTTTCTTTGGCGGCAACAATTTTATTCGTCAACCAGTATCTTTTCCTCGCAGGTGTGGCAGCCGCGTTAGCGGTATGGTTTGGTATCCTCTATTGGCGGCTAATGGTTAAACTCGATAAGTATGAAAAAATGTTTTAGCAAGAAACCCAGGACAGGGGGGCATGGACGTTGCTGGCTTAACTGACTGTGGTCTGATTCGCAAAAGCAATCAGGATGCTTTTTATATTGACGAAAAGCATCACCGCTTTTTTATTGTTGCAGATGGCATGGGAGGACACGCCGGCGGCGAGGAAGCCAGTCGTTTAGCCGTTGATCACATTCGGCAGTATCTGGAGACCCACCTCAAAGACCTGCAGCACGACCCCGTCACTCTCCTGCGCCAAGCCTTTCTTGCAGCCAATCATGCCATTGTTGAGCAGCAGCGCCAAAATACTGCCCGTGCCGATATGGGTACCACGGCTGTGGTAATTCTAGTTGATGAAAAGGGCGATCGCGCTTGGTGTGCCCATGTGGGCGACTCACGCATCTACCGCTGGCGTAAAGACCAGCTCCAGCAGATTACCAACGACCACACGTGGATTGCCCAAGCTGTACAGTTGGGGAGTTTGACACCTGAACAGGCGCGGCAGCATCCGTGGCGTCATGTACTCTCTCAGTGCCTAGGCCGCGAAGATCTCACCCAAATTGATATTCAACCCATTGATCTAGAGGCGGGCGATCGCCTGCTGCTGTGCAGCGACGGCTTGACCGAAGAACTCACTGATGATGTCATCAGTATCTACCTCAGTGAACCCGATGTCGAAAAGGCAGCGACTGCCCTTGTGCACGCAGCCAAAACCCATGGCGGGCATGACAATGTCACCGTCGTTGTTATTGGTATTTAAGGGTATTTAAGGCCTATGCAAACGGAATTTATCCGTCTCAGCCTACCGCGACACAGCCTTTCCCAGCCCTTCCATGACGCCATCGAACAAGCCCTGCAAGCCCATGGTCAACCCCTCCGCTGGGCAATTACTGGCACCACCCCCACTGATTTAACGGTTGAAGCCGTTGTTCTCAAAACCCCACTCCGCCCTTGATACAATCCCTCTAGGTTCTTTTATTCATGCTCCTATGACCCGTGCAGGTATTGGCATTCAAACCGCTCAGATTCGCCCCGGCCGAGTGAGCGGTCAACTCCACGTCTATGACGGTACCGGTAAAGGAAAATCTCAAGCGGCTCTTGGAGTTGTTCTGCGCTCCATTGGTCTGGGTATTGCCTCTGCATGGCCCACTCGGGTACTGCTGTTGCGCTTTCTGAAAGGACCCGGTCGTGCCTATGCCGAAGATGCCGCCATTGAAGCTCTGCAACGGGGGTTTCCCCACTTAATTGATCAAGTACGAACAGGACGAGCCGAATACTTCACTGCTGAGCAAATTACCAAATTCGATCGCCAAGAAGCACAGCGGGGCTGGGACATTGCCAAAGGGGCGATCGCCTCTGGTCTCTATTCTGTCATTGTTTTAGATGAACTCAACCCTGTCTTAGATTTAGGCCTTTTGTCCGTTGATGAAGTCGTCAACACCCTCCGCCGCAAGCCCGAACACCTAGAGATTATTGCCACTGGCCGAGGTGCCCCTGCCCAACTCCTGCAAATTGCTGACCTCCACTCCGAGATGCGTCCCCTTGTGCATCCTACGGCTCAAGAACAGGGCATTGAGGGGATTGAAATCTATACGGGTGACGGCAAAGGCAAGTCCACCAGTGCCCTCGGTAAAGCCCTTCAGGCGATCGGCAAAGGAATTAGCCGCGACCAATCCCACCGTGTTCTGATTCTCCAATGGCTCAAGGGGGGGCAAGGCTATACCGAAGATGCAGCGATCGCTGCCCTCAAGGAAAGCTATCCCCATTTAGTGGATCACCACCGCTGTGGTCGGGATGCCATTGTCTGGCGCGGTCAACAGCAGGAAATTGACTACATCGAAGCCGAACGCGGCTGGGAAATTGCCCGAGCTGCCATTACCTCCGGGCTTTACAAGACAATTATTCTCGACGAACTCAACCCCACCGTTGACCTTGAACTTCTCCCCGTCGAACCCATTGTGCAAACGCTCCTGCGCAAGCCACGCACCACTGAAATTATCATTACCGGTCGCTGCAAATATCCCCCCGCCTACTTTGAACTCGCCAGCGTTCACTCAGAGATGATCTGCCACAAGCACTATGCCGAGAAGGGCGTTGATCTCAAGCGCGGCGTTGATTTCTAAGAACAGACACGAGCCGGCACTATCTCTCCCACTCTAAACTGCTGCAAATAGGCAATCACAGTTGCAAATTGGGGCCGATTTAAGCGGTAATAAACCCACCGCCCCTGTTGGCGCGACAGCACGAGATTGGCTTGCCGCAGTGCCCGCAGATGAAACGAGAGCTTTGAGGGCCTCAGGTGCAGACGTTCGCACAGATCACAGACGCACAGTTCCTCCCGATGGAGGATCTCAATCACTTTCAAGCGCAAGGGTTCCCCAAGGGCATGGAAGGCCAACTGAATCTCAGCGGGATATTCCTGATGAATCTCTGAAGCAACCATCACTGCACTGAACAAGGAACACCAAGGGGCCAGCGAAACTGCCCCCTTGTTTGAGCCGTATTCCCAGGTTTAGGCACTCGACTCCGATCAATGGTTTGGCGCAATTGATCCAATCCTACTTGGTCCAGGCGATCATCTGCTGTCGTCCACAAACGCAAATTGGTACTCCCCTGTTGGGGGTGGCTCCAAGAGGTCAACTATTGTGTCTTTTCATCTACGTCAAGCAAATCCCAATCCCTGCGACTTCCCCCGACGTTTGCGTAAGCAAAGCCGCAAACTCCTTCGCAGTCATGAAGCCCGTGTAGGGGTCATTTAATGCTGCAACATTCCCTGAATGGCCCCATAGGCCTGCTCCCGCAACATATAGGGCTGCCCCAAAAGTTAGTGCCCTACTGCCAACCAATCCACCTGATTAAATGATTCATCCACATATTCCTGCTGCACAATTTGCCACACCTCATCCACCAACATCTTGACATCTTGGGACTGTTCTGCATTTGTCCATAGCTGGGTAACCCCACCAACGGCACCGCCGTAACCACCGACGAACCCACTAGCACCCAATGCCGAAGACCCATCAAACGCACAAATTAAGGCATAGCCCTGAAAACCTTTTGAGAAGAGCAATATTTGATGCAATATAAGCCGAATTACCCGTCAATGTCACTCCCCTATCCAAAACCGATAATCCCTTAAACATTTCTTAAAAATCAGGACCCCACCTAGAAAACCTAGATGGGGTAGTTTGAATATTTTGCCTAGCACCGAGCTATTTTTGCAGGAAGCGACCCTCCAACTATCTTCACCGCTGCGACGTTTCACCTCTGAGTTCGGGATGGATCAGTGTGGTTCCGCCGCGCCATAGGCACTAGGCAAAGCCTTGATTTTGATTCGAACTGAGAACCTAGACTGGAGAACTGCTAGATAAATTCAGCAAAAATAAGCTTGCAACTGAATAACCTTTCAACTAAATAGCGATAGCCAGGAGAATTACTTTATTCAGACACCTGTTGATTGATGAGGTCAAGCCCTCGGTCTATTAGTACTCCTAGACTTCATCCATTACTGGACTTCCATCGAGAGCCTATTAACGGGTGTTCTACCCGTGACCTTACTGGCTTATGCCATGGGAGCACTCATCTTGAGGTGGGCTTCCCACTTAGATGCTTTCAGCGGTTATCCACTCCGCACATGGCTACCCTGCGTTTACCGTTGGCACGATAACAGGTACACCAGAGGTGCGTTCCTCCCGGTCCTCTCGTACTAAGGAGGACTCCTCTCAATGCTCCTACGCCTGCACCGGATATGGACCGAACTGTCTCACGACGTTCTGAACCCAGCTCACGTACCGCTTTAATGGGCGAACAGCCCAACCCTTGGGACGTACT
>NZ_JACOMP010000046.1:0-7610 GCF_014466085.1 Thermosynechococcus sp. OHK43 | reverse complement strand
TCTCTATCCTGCCCTGCAGCACCATCTTGGTCACCATGTGCCGCTCCCCAAGGAACTGGGGCACATCGAAGGCTTGAGTGCCATTGATAAAGTCATTGTCATTGACCAGTCCCCCATTGGTCGAACCCCCCGCTCCAACCCTGCCACCTACATTGGTGTTTTTGATGTCATCCGTGAGGTCTTTAGCCAAACCGTTGAGGCCAAGGCACGGGGCTACAAGCCGGGGCAGTTTTCCTTCAATATCAAGGGCGGCCGCTGTGAGGCCTGCGGTGGCCAAGGGGTGAATGTTATTGAGATGAACTTTCTGCCCGATGTTTATGTCCAGTGTGAGGTGTGCAAGGGGGCCCGCTACAACCGCGATACACTGCAAGTGAAGTACAAGGGCTGCTCGATCGCCGATGTTTTGGATATGACTGCTGAGACAGCGCTGACCTTTTTTGAAAATATCCCCAAGGCGGTGAGCAAGCTGCAAACCCTTGTGGATGTGGGCTTGGGCTATCTGAAATTGGGACAAACCGCACCCACCCTCTCTGGGGGGGAAGCCCAACGCCTTAAATTGGCAGCTGAACTGTCCCGCCGTGCCACGGGCAAAACCCTCTACCTGATTGATGAGCCGACCACGGGGCTATCCTTTTACGATGTGCATAAACTCCTCGAGGTGCTGCAACGGCTGGTGGACAAGGGCAACTCAATTCTGGTGATTGAGCACAATTTAGATGTGATTCGCTGTGCCGATTGGATTATTGATCTAGGACCCGAGGGGGGCGATCGCGGGGGAGAGGTGGTTGCCGTGGGCACTCCTGAAGCAGTGGCCCTGATGCCCCAATCCTACACCGGTCAGTATCTTGCCCGAGTCTTCAATCGCGCCGCTGCCAATTCGCAATAGTAGAATACAGGTTGCTCTGCCTTGCGGTGTGCCTATGCCGACAATGACCCTTTCCATTTCCTGTCCCGATCAGCGGGGGCTAGTGGCCAAGTTGGCCCAGTTTGTCTATCGCTATAACGGGAACATTGTCCATGCCGACCACCACACCGATGCCGTTGCGGGCATTTTTCTCTCCCGCCTCGAATGGGAATTAGAGGGCTTTGAAATCCCCCGCGATCAAATTGCCACCACTTTCATCAACTATGCGCAGCGGGAAAAGGTCTTTGCCAGTTGGCAGGGGGTGCGCTGGCAGTTGCGGGCGTCGGATATTCCCTATCGCTTGGCCATTTGGGTGAGCCGCCAAGATCATTGCCTTTGGGATCTGCTGCTGCGGCAGCGGGCGGGGGATCTCTTTGCGGAAATTCCCCTGATCATCAGTAACCATGAGCATTTGCGTCCCATCGCCGAGCAGTTTGGCATTGATTTTTACTATATCCCTGTGACGCCAGAGACCAAGCCCCTTGCGGAAGCCAAGGAACTGCAACTCCTCAAGGACTACAGGATTGATCTGGTGGTGCTGGCTAAGTATATGCAGGTGCTCAGTCCTGAATTTATTGGGGCCTTTCCCCACGTGATCAATATTCACCATTCATTCTTGCCGGCCTTTGCGGGAGCTAACCCCTACCACCGTGCCTATGAGCGGGGGGTAAAAATCATTGGTGCCACGGCCCACTATGCCACGGTGGATTTAGACGAAGGGCCAATCATTGAGCAGGCGGTTGTGCCTGTGAGCCATCGGGATACAGTGGCGGATCTAATTCGCAAGGGCAAGGATTTAGAACGGGTGGTGTTGGCGCGGGCGGTACGGCTGCATTTACAAAATCGGATTCTGGTGTATGGCAATCGCACGGCAGTCTTTGCTTGAGGGTTGCCACCGCTGTGGGCCTGTTGCCTTTGGGGATTCCCGTAGGGGGTCACCAACCCCCTTGATGAGCAGGTATAATCAAATAATGTTCTGCCCCTGCGGTTTGACTGACTATGCCCTTCGAGATCAATCACGGTCTGGGTCGCTTTAACTCCAAACGGGATCTCCATGCTGCCCTCGGTATTCCATTGTCAGCAGCATTCGGGGAAATTCGCAAGCGGTATCTCAAAATTGCCAAGACACTCCACCCCGATAGCCGTGATGATGAATCGGGTAAAAAAATGGCCAGTGATTTGCTCTCGAAGTTTGTGAATCCTGCCTATGAAGTGCTTTCCCAAGAAAAAGAGCGAGAAGAATATCAAGTCATTTTGCGCTTGCTGGAAAAGCAACTGCTAACGGCCAATATTGTGCCAACGCCCACCTTTGATTTGGCACAGGAAGTCTTTAACGCTGCCAATGTTGAAGAGGCCTATCAAAGGGCCCTCAATACCCTTGCCCAAGATCAATACAAAGACTTAAACAACACCCTTAAAATTAGCGAACAAATTAGCGAACTGAATTTAATCTACCTGTGGCGATCGGCGGGTGGCAAGGTAACCGCATCCACGCCCAGTGTTTCTGCGCCGGCGGCTCCACCTAAATCAGATGCAACCCAAGGGCAGGCTACACCAGCGGCCACCACAGAGACGTCACCACCTACAGAAGCCCCCAAAACAGAGCAATTTACAGAGCAATATTTCCGACGGGCAGAGGAACTCTTCAATAAAGGCATTTATCTGGAGGCCGTCAAAGAACTGAAGGATGCCCTGAAAATTGACCCCCGCAGTGCTCGCTGCAATGCCCTACTAGGCAAGGTGTATCTGCAGCAAGGCTCCCTCAGTATGGCCAAAATTCACTTTAATCAAGCCCTGAAGCTCAATCCTCAAGAGGTAATGGCAATACAGGGACTCGAAGCAATTAGCAAAAGAGAGCGCCAAGCCCAGAAACAGCAAAAAAGTACTGAGCCACCCAAACCGGAGCAAAAGAAATTCTCCTTCTTTGGTCTTTTTGGGAAAAAATAATTCACTATGGTGTATCAACCTGCCTGTGGTGCCCGCGATATTTTGCCCCTGGATGTGGCACGGCAACGGTGGCTAGAGCAACGCCTAGAGCGCGTCTTCCAAAGCTGGGGCTACCAAGAAATTATCACACCCACAATTGAGACCTTAGCAACCCTCACAGCAGGGGGCACTGTCCATCCAGAGACGGTTATTCAAGTGCAGGGGAGCGGTGGTGAGCCTTTAGGATTGCGACCAGAATTAACGGCTTCTATTGCTCGGGCGGCGGTGACCCGTATGGCAGGTATGCAACTGCCCCAAAGGCTCTATTACAAAACTAATGTCTTTCGACGCACCACAGGGGCAGAGTTGGGCAACCAACAGGAATTTTTCCAAGCCGGAGTGGAGCTACTGGGGGCAACAGGTTTAGCGGCCGATGCAGAAATTCTCTGGCTGGTGCAGGAGTGCCTTGGGGTGCTAGCGGTTGGGGAGGCTTATCTTTTGGTGGGGGATGCCCACTTGACGCAACAGTTGCTCAGTACCTTTCCAGTGGAACTACAAAAGACCGTGCGCCAATGCTTGGCCCATTTAGACCGCGTGAGTTTGCAGGCTCTACCTGCCCCTTGGCGCGATCGCGCCCTTGCCCTTTTTGATCTACGGGGTACCCCAAAGGAGGTGGGGGAACGTTTAGCGCAGTGGTCTGATGTTCCAGGGGTTGTTGATCGCTTTGCGGAACTTCAACAGTTGTTGGCGTTGGTGGCCGAGTCCTTGGCTATTACCCTTGATCTGAGCCTTGTGCAGTCCTTTGATTACTACACAGGGATTATCTTTGAGGTCTTGATTCCTACGGAAACGGAACTGCGGTTGGTGGCTCAAGGGGGGCGCTATGATCAACTGCTCAGTATTTACCATCCCGACGGTGCGACGGTGCCGGGGATTGGTTTTGTCTTTAATGTTGAGGCACTCCTGCAGGCGGTCGCCATTCCCCCAGCCGCCCTATTGGCCCCCCGCAGTCAATGGCTGGTGGTTCCCCGCACAGCCAGCGCCCTCGCTGCCGCCCTCCACCATGCCCAAACACTGCGCTTGGAGGGCTCGACCCGGGTGGAGTTGGCACTTCTGGATTTGACGCCGGAGCAAATCCGCGCCTATGCCCGCGATCGCCAGATTCCCTATATTGCTTGGATTGAGAGTGATGCGCCACCGCAGATCGAAGCCCTCAGTGATGGGGCAACCTATTTGCAGATTCAGAGTGTCTAGGTCATGCTAACGATCGCCCTCCCCAAAGGTGCCCTCCTCAAGGACAGTATTGCCTACTTCCAACGGCTAGGCTTAAATTTTGAAGCACTCCTAGAGCCGGGAAATCGGCAACTTCAGGTTCTCTCTCAGGATGGCTGTGCCCGCGCCCTTTTGGTCCGTGCCCAGGATGTCCCCGTCTATGTGCAGTATGGTCAAGCGCAGTTGGGCATTGTTGGGTATGACGTGCTGCGGGAAAAAAATCCCCATGTGGCCAAACTAGCGGATTTGGGCTTTGGTCAGTGTCGTCTATCGGTGGCCGTTAAAGCCTCTAGCCCCTACCGCAGTGCCCGCGATTTGCCCCCCCATTGCCGCGTTGCCTCAAAGTTTGTCCGCTGTGCCGATGCTTTTTTCCAGCAGTTGGATTTGCCCGTGGATATTGTGCCCCTCTATGGTTCAGTGGAACTGGGGCCAATTACGGGCATGGCGGAGGCAATTGTGGATTTGGTGTCAACGGGACGTACCCTCAAGGAAAATGGCCTTGTGGAGCTAGAGCAAATCTTTAGCAGCACTGCCTACTTGATTGCCCATCCCCGCAGCTATCGCCTCAACCTCAATGGTCTTGGGCACTACGTTCCACAGTTAACAGGGGCGATCGCTTGATTACCGTTGCCTGTGCACCACCATGGCCGGCAGGGGTTCATTGATTGGCCCTCGGCAGTTACCGTTGGCGCGATCGACGTCTTGAAGCTTTTGGTGTGCCCGCTGCCATGCTTCAACAAAACGGCTGACCCGAATGGGGTCAATGGGTTGTTCAATCTGACCATTGCGCTTCAGGGAACTGGCAACAATGACGCCGTTGACGTAGGGCACCAATTGCTCCACATTGTCCCAAGAGGCACCACTGCCAATCAAAAGGGGTTGTCCCTTGGCGGCACTGGCGGCGATGGATAGATCCTCCTCAGTGGGTGGCTGTCCTGTTGCCCAACCGGAGAGAATCACCCCATCGGCGAGTCCGCGGTCAAAGGTGTCCCGTACTGCCGTGGCCAGATTTGGGCTGTGGAGGGGCTGGGCGTGCTTCACCATCACATCGGCAAAAATTTTGATGTCTTGCCCCAGTTCACGGCGGTAGCGCAGCAGTTGATGGGCTTGGCCTTCGATAATGCCTTGATCGGTGGCCATGACCCCAGTGAGCACATTGACGCGGATAAATTGTGCCCCCGTACAGGCGGCGATCGCCAGCCCACTAAAGGCATCATTGCGCAGCACATTAAGGCCAATGGGCACAGCTACCAGATTCTTTAACCGCTGCACCACTAAGGTCATGGCACTGACGACAGCAGCATCCACCCGATCTTTGCTGAAGGGAGCATCAAAGAAATTCTCAACAATAATGGCATTGACTCCCCCTGAGGCAAGGGCTGTGGCTTCCTGTTCTGCGCGGTCAATAACAGCCTTGAGACTCCCCCCCCAACGGGCGGAGGTGGGTAAGGGAAGGAGGTGGACAACGCCAATGACTGGGGTTGCAGTATGAAAGAGAGTCCGGAGATCCACAACGATTTTGGCAATAGGTGAACAGTGCAGGTATAACAGGAGGAGTGAGCGGCACTCTCCACAGGCACAATGGTAGAATGCGCTGACTTAAGTATATCCCCGTCTGACCCCCCCCTCGTGGCGATCGCCCTCGGAAGTAACCTGGGTAAGCCATTGCTGCAACTGCGCTCAGCCGTCCAAGTGCTTGCCCAAACGCCAGGGATCAGGGTCTTAGCCTGCTCGCCGTGGTATCGCACTGCCCCCCTAGGCCCCCCTCAACCGGATTACTGGAATGGCTGCCTCGTTGCTCGGGTGCAACTCTCCCCTTGGGCACTACTGAAAAGGCTGCAGGCAATCGAAGCGCAGTTTGGTCGCCAACGGCAAGAGCATTGGGGGGCCCGCACCCTTGATCTAGATCTGCTGCTCTATGGCGATTGCATCATTCGCACCCCAGATTTGACCGTGCCCCATCCACGGCTGGCGGAGCGGCCCTTTGTCCTTTTGCCCCTTGCGGCGATCGCCCCCCACTGGCGCCATCCCCTCCTGGGTGAAACCATCCAAACCCTACGGGAGCGGGTGGGGGATGCAGGCATTATTGCCGTTCTTTCTGACGATGCTGACGAAACCACCTTTGCAACTGCTGCCGACAGGCCGTTGCCTGAACCCCCCCAATGACCTGAATCCGGTGGAACACCGCTGGGCTATGGGGCAGTTGCAGCACCGAATCAATTGCCCCTGATTTTGGATCCGTCGTCCCATAGATGAGGGTGTGAATGCGGGCCTGGACAATGGCACCGGCACACATCGGGCAGGGCTCTAGGGTGACGTAGAGGCGGCAGCCCGTTAAATACCACGTACCTAGATGCTGACCGGCGCGGCGTAGGGCAATGATTTCCGCATGGGCAGTGGGGTCGTGATCTCGCTGGCGACGATTTTCCCCCGTAGCAATGAGTTCATTCTCAGCACTGACAATCACCGCACCCACGGGCACTTCATCGGCGGCTCCTGCCTGTTCTGCAAGGGCGATCGCCTGTTGCATCCAAAAGTCGTGCTGGTCTGTTTCTGGTAAAAGGAAAATGCCTGGCATGGCGATCCCGTTGTCGCAGCGGCTATGGTACTATTTTCTCAGTTCTGTTGCGATCGCTGAATTCTTTTAGGAAAACACCATGATGGATGCTTTGGTTTTGATTGCGAAATTGCCGGAAGCCTACGCCATTTTTGATCCCCTTGTGGATGTGCTGCCAGTGATTCCGGTGCTCTTTTTAGCCTTGGCCTTTGTTTGGCAAGCCGCTGTTGGTTTCCGTTAAAGATAGCTCCGATCAAACTAACCCTGTTGACTGGCCCCGTTGGTTCCAGCGGGGTTCTTCTTGAGTTTGTTTCATGCACTTCCTTCCCCTATGGCAGGTCACAGTAAGTGGGCAAACATCAAACGGCAAAAGGCGCGGGTGGATGCCCAAAAGGGCAAGATCTTTGCGCGGCTATCGCGAGCAATCATTATTGCGGCTCGGCATGGGGGAGGGGATCCAGCGGGCAACTTTCAACTGCGCAGTGCCATTGAGAAGGCCAAAGCAGCAGGGATTCCCAGCGAAAATATTGAGCGGGCGATCGCCAAAGGGACTGGTACCCTCGACAGTGATGCTCCCCTAGAAGAAATTCGCTACGAAGGCTATGGGCCGGGGGGTGTGGCATTTTTGATTGAAGCCCTCACGGATAATCGCAATCGCACGGCGGCAGATCTGCGGGCCGCCTTCAATAAACAGGGGGGCAACCTCGGCGAAACCGGCTGTGTGGGCTGGATGTTTGAACAGTGCGGCATTGTAACCGTTACTGCACCTAAAGATGAAGAAGCTTTCCTTGAAGCCCTGCTGGCGGCTGAGGTTGAAACCTACGAAATCCTAGAGGAGGTGGCCGAGGTGCGTTGTCCCGTCCCTGCCCTTGAAACCGTCAGCGAAACCCTCAAAGCCCACGGCTATACCGTTCTCGACACCGAAAGCCGCTGGATTCCAATGAATACCGT
>NZ_JACOMP010000045.1:0-7171 GCF_014466085.1 Thermosynechococcus sp. OHK43 | reverse complement strand
CTCCCTTCCCTTAGGGGAAATTGTGCGGCAAATGAATATCTACAGCAACAATGGAATTGCAGAAAAGCTGGCAGAAATGGTAGGAGGTGCTGCAACCGTGGCTCAAGTGGCTGCCCGTAAAGCCAATGTTTCCGCCGCTGAAATTCAACTGATCAATGGTTCAGGGCTGGGGGAGGAGAATCGAATTTCTCCCCGGGCAGTGTGTGGTATGCTCTTTGCCCTCCAGCAGGAGTTAGCCGCGAAAAACCACAGTTTGGCAGATGTGCTACCCATGGCAGGGCGCGACGGCGGTACATTAGAGGATCGTCAATTGCCTGCGGCAACGCTAGTGAAAACCGGTTCCCTTTGGAATGTGAGTGCCCTAGTGGGGGTCTTGCCTACGGCTCGATACGGCACTGTCTGTTTTGCACTCTTGAATGGTGGCAGCAACCTAGAGGGCTTTCGGCGGGCGCAGGATCGCTATGTGCAGCACCTCAGTCAAACCCTCCAACCGAGTCAACTACCGGGGGCGGAATTCCACAGCCAAGCTGGTGCTCCCCGCTTTGGGGATCCCCAACGGATCCAGGCTGTAACGGCGCAATAAAGACGCAATAAAGATGACGGCTCAACAACTGGGAATAGTCGTCCAAGGCTCCCTCAGTCAAGGCCTTGAAGTGCGACTCAGTGGTCAGGTTTCAGTGGAGGAACTGCGGGTTGGGCAATTTTTGGTGGTGCAAGGCCGGCGATCGCGCTTCTTTTGCCTGCTGACGGATGTGGCTCTCGGCACTGCCAATCCCCGCATTCTCCTCAATCCCCCCGCCCTTGAAGATACCTTTTTGCAGGAGGTGCTAGCAGGCAATGGCACGTTTGCCACCTTGAGTGTGGCGCCAATGCTAATGATTCTCGACGATGAGCAGGAACTCCGTCCTGTGAAAACCATTCCTGCCCACTTCAGTCCGGTTTACGAAGCCAGTGAACGAGACTTTCGTGCCGTCTTTGGCTGGGAGGACGATCCGCAGCGGCGCCACTTTGCCATTGGTACCCCTTTGGATATGGCGGTGCCCATTTGTTTGGATTTAGATCGCTTTGTGGAGCGCAGCAATGGCGTATTTGGCAAGTCGGGCACGGGCAAGTCCTTTTTGACGCGGCTGTTGTTGTCGGGGATTATCCGCAAACAGGCGGCGGTGAACCTGATTTTTGATATGCACTCGGAGTATGGCTGGGAGGCCACCCGGGAAGGCAAGCAACTGAGTACCGTTAAGGGATTGCGGCAACTGTTTCCACGCCAAGTAAAGATCTATACCCTTGACCCTGAATCCACCCAACGGCGGGGCGTGCGCGATGCCCAGGAACTCTACATTGGTTTTGATCAAATCGAGGTCGAGGACTTGGCGCTGGTGCAGGCAGAACTCAACCTCTCGGAGGCCAGCCTAGAAAATGCAATGATTCTGCGCAACGAGTTTGGTAAGGGCTGGATCACTCGCCTGCTGATGATGACCAATCAGGAGATTCAGGAGTTTTGTGAAACAAAAATGGGCAGCAAGGCTTCTATCATGGCCCTGCAACGCAAACTCACGCGGCTGGAACAACTGAAGTACCTACGCAACACCTGTAGCAAGAACTACATTGGCCAAATTTTGGCGACCCTGGCTGCAGGTCAACATGTGGTGATTGAGTTTGGCTCCCAAGCGAATATGCTCTCCTATATGCTGGCGACGAATATTATTGCCCGCCGCATTCACCAAGCCTACGTGCAGCAGTCAGAGGTCTTTCTGCAAACGAAAAATCCGAGCGATCGCCCCCGGCAACTGGTAATCACGATTGAAGAAGCTCACCGCTTCTTGGATCCAGCAACCGTAAAACAGACGATCTTTGGCACGATCGCCCGCGAAATGCGCAAGTATTTCGTGACCTTGCTGGTTGTGGATCAGCGGCCTTCCGGCATTGATAGTGAAATCATGTCGCAAATTGGTACTCGCATTACGGCCCTCCTCAACGATGAAAAAGACATTGAGGCAATTTTCACTGGGGTGCCCGGATCACAGCAGTTGCGTTCAGTGTTGGCAAAGCTGGATTCTAAACAGCAGGCTCTGGTCCTTGGCCATGCAGTGCCGATGCCAGTGGTGATTCAAACCCGTAGCTATGATGAAAGTTTCTATGGGGAAATCGGCGATCCCGACTGGCAGGAACTACCCACACCTGCGCTCTTAGAGGCGGCTGAAGCTGCTAAGTCAGATTTAGGGATTTAGCCGCGGGATTTACAGATTTACAATGGATAGGTGAATTCCACTCTCAGTGAGGAAAACACTGTGGCCCACACGATTGTCACCAATACCTGTGAAGGGGTTGCTGATTGCGTCGAGGCTTGTCCGGTAGCCTGTATTCATCCAGGGCCGGGCAAAAATAGCAAGGGCACGGATTGGTTCTGGATTGATTTTGCCACTTGCATTGACTGCGGCATCTGTCTGCAAGTGTGTCCTGTCGAGGGGGCAATTGTGCCCGAAGAACGTCCTGATTTACAAGCAACGCCCGCATGATGGCGGCGCAATGGCTGGATCGGGTCCGGCTTTTGGGGCGCGATCGCCTGCAACAGGTACAAATTGCCGATGGCAAGGTAGTCGCCATTGGCTCAGATTTAATTCCACCGCAAGCTGTTGGCGTTGTGGATTTTGCTGGTGATTATCTCTCCCTGGGGGGGGTCGATTTACAAATTAACGGTGCCTTGGGCATTCCTTTTCCGGAGTTGAAGACGACAGAACCGCTGCCTAAAATTAGCCGCTACCTTTGGCAACAGGGGATTGATGCCTATGCCCCCACCATCGTAACCGCTCCCCTAGGGGCAATTCACACCGCTTTGGGACTGATTCACCAGTATGTGCCGAACTCTCTGGAGCCGGAAGCTGAGATTCTCGGCGTCCATTTAGAGGGGCCGTTTCTCAATCCCCACAAGCGGGGGGCCCACCCCCAAGAGTATCTGCAACCCTTGACCTTGGAAGCTGTTCAAGCAGTTCTGGCAACCTTTAGCCCAGCAGTGTGCATTCTCACCCTAGCGCCGGAATTGGATACAAGCCATCAGGTTTTGCCCTACTTGCGGGAGTTAGGAATTACCGTCAGTTTAGGCCACTCCATGGCCACCCTAGCCCAAGCCCAGGCGGCTTTTGAGGCGGGTGCCACTATGATTACCCATGCTTTTAATGCCATGCCTCCCCTCCACCATCGAGAGCCGGGACTGTTAGCAGCCGCCCTGACCGATCAGCGGGTCTGGTGTGGGGTGATTGCCGATGGGGTTCATGTCCATCCCCAAATGTTACGGATTTTGTGGCAATGCGCGGGCGATCGCCTGTTTTTGGTCAGTGATGCGCTGGCACCGCTGGGGTTAGGGGATGGCCTGTACCCTTGGGATGAGCGGCACATTGAGGTCAAAAATGGCACTGCACGATTGGCTGATGGCACCCTCTGCGGTACCACAGTGCCGCTGCTGACCATGGTGGGACGATTAGTGGACTGGGGAGTGTGCAATTTTGAAGCAGCGTTAACATTGGCGACGGTAAACCCGCGCCGGGCTCTGGGCTTGAGGACTGAACTATTGCAACAACCGGCCACTCACCTGTTGCGCTGGCGATCGCCTGACCATTATGAACGCCTGCCGGCTACTGGCCCCCCTGCTCGGCGATAATTGCGAGAACCATGAGCACCGCATAAAGAACACTTCCCAGCAATCCTAAAATGACAGCCATCCAAGTGAACAACTTGGCCTTATTTGAGGCCTCTAGCGCCCCGGCACGATCGCCGGCGGTCAACTTTGAGTCAACTTGGGCGGCAAAGATAATTGCGATAATTCCAACGGGTAAACAGCAACAAATTGTTGAAAGAATTGCTGGAACAAGATAGTTGGGGATGTTTTGCTCTGAACTGCTTGACATTTAAGCTTCCTCAAAAACACATTTAATTTTGTTTAGAAAATGTAAAGAGAAATATAAATTGAGATCCTAGTCAAGGTCTAAATTAATCTATTGTTTTTCAGAAAGCAAGCGTCTTGGCGCCAAGGCGGCAACAGCAAACACCAAGTGCGGAGAGGTTGTGGCAAACTAAAGAAGAATCCGTCCTGCTTAGTCAACACCGAGACGCCCATCGTGCTTAAAACAATTGCCCGCTCTATCTTTGGTCTGAGTCTAGTCCTCCTCAGTAGCAGTGTGGCCACGGCGCAGGTGGTGCTACCGCGCACCCTTGAACTCAATCCTAAGGAGATGGAGCAAAATGGCTTTATCGTGGCACAAGAAGCCCTGCAACTGGCGCAGTTCCAGCAATTTCAAGATGCGTTGGTGCGAGCCAAGCTGGCCGTGCAGTTAGCACCTCAGGCCCACGAGATCTGGGCCTTGCTCGGTGGCCTGTATCTCACGGTCAATCAACCTCAGGAGGCTGTTCCTGCCCTAGAGCAGGCCTTGAAACTGAATACCAAAAATCCAGCCGCCTATTTCAACCTAGGCACTGCCCACTTTCGCCTAGGACAGTACGGGGCAGCGGTGCGGGCAATCGCCCAGGGATTGGCTCTCAAACCCGATGCCACAGAGGAATGGTTTAATCTGGGCAACGCCTATCTCAAACTGGGAGAAAAGGAGCAGGCGATCGCTCAATACCGTCGTGTCCTGCGTTTGGATCGCCAGTTTTGGCCAGCCTACACCAACATTGGTTTGGTGCTCTATGAGCAAGGCAGGATTCAGCAGGCGGCAAAGAACTGGGAACAGGCGGCAGACATTGACCCCAAGGCCAGTGAGCCTAAACTGGCTTTGGCCACGGCTCTCCTTCGCCTGGGGCAGGAAGAAAGGGCAATACAACTCGCAGAGGAGGCGCTGCGTCTCGATAGTCGCTACGGCACGGTGGAGTTTCAACGGGAGAACCTCTGGGGCGATCGCTTGGTGGCGGATACGCAAACCCTATTGGCCAAGCCCCCCCTGCGGGCACTGATGAGCCAACTGGAGCAATCTGCCCTTCCTCAGCCCTAGCATGATTGAGATTCGTGCAGCAGAGATCACCGACTTGCCAAGTGTGGCTCAGCTCGTGGCGCTGAGTTTTCATCCCGGTGGCGGTTGGCAAGCCCTTTGGCGCGGTTTTCTCCAGTTGGGGATTGAGCAGGATTTGCGCGATCGCTGGCAGCGCGAGCGTCCCCACTACCACTGTTGGCTAGCCATTATGCCCATAGGAGGCGCTTCTCGATGTGTAGGAAGTGTTGAGGTGCAGCTCCGTGAGATCAAGGGGCAACCCAACCCTTATCTCTCTAACTTGGCCGTGCATCCCGACTACCGACGACGGGGCATTGGCCGGCGGCTATTACAGGCGGTTGAGACCCACCTTTACGCCATCTATTCCGACTATTCCGATCTCTATCTCCACGTCCTTGCTCAAAATCAAGCAGCACGGCAGTTATATGCCCGCTGTGGCTTTGAAGTGGTTGAGGAAGACTTCACGTTTTGGGGAGAGCGAAAGTTACTGCTGCGGAAGTCCCTCACAGGCGATCGCCCCTATTCCTCTTCGCCAATTTCCTCATGGGTATGAGTCACCCTATTGGCAAAATTGGCAAAGCCCGCTGCTCCTTGGTCTAGCTTTTGCCGCACCTGCTGTTCAACCTCTTGGGCAAAGGGAGGGTTCTCCTCCATGTACTTAATTGTGTTCTCGCGGCCTTGGCCAAGGTTTTCACCGTTGTAGGAATACCAAGCCCCTTTGCGGGTAATCACACCGGTTGCCTCGGCTATATCGAGAACGCAGCCTAACTTGGAAATCCCCTGACCAAAAATAATGTCAAACTCTGCAATGCGAAAGGGAGGCGCCACCTTATTTTTGGCCACCTTGACTTTGGCGCGAATCCCAAATTCCTCTGTTCCCTTCTTCAGGGTTTGCACTCGCCGAATATCTAGGCGCACCGAGGCAAAGAACTTGAGGGCTATTCCCCCCGTTGTCGTTTCCGGGTTGCCGTAGGTGACGCCAATCTTTTGCCGCAATTGGTTCAGGAAAATCACCGTACAGCCCGTTTTACCGATATTGCCGGTAATTTTGCGCAGGGCTTGGCTCATGAGGCGGGCTTGCAGCCCCACATGGCTATCTCCCATGTCTCCCTCAATTTCGGCACGGGGCACCAAGGCGGCCACGGAGTCCACCACCACAATATCCACAGCCGTCGAGCGCACCAGTTGATCCACGATTTCTAAGCCCGCTTCTCCAGTATCCGGCTGCGCCACCAGCAGGTTTTCAATATCTACCCCTAGGGCAGCAGAATAGGTGGGATCTAGGGCATGTTCGGCATCCACAAAGGCAGCGACCCCACCAGCTTTCTGGACTTCGGCTACGGCGTGGAGTGCCAACGTGGTTTTCCCTGAACTTTCAGGCCCATAAATTTCAATGATGCGTCCTTTTGGCAGACCGCCGCCCAAGGCAAGGTCAAGGGTGAGGGCGCCACTGGAAATGGTCTCCACTTTCATGCGGGTAGCATCCCCAAGGCGCATAATGCTACCCTTACCAAAGTTGCGTTCGATCTGGGCGACGGCAAGCTCAAGGGCTTTGCGCTTTTCGGCGGAAACGGTGGTGTTACTCATAGAAAGCTAAAAAAGTTAGCGTTCTTCTAGATTAGCGGATTGGCAAAGTTTATCGCTGTGAGGCAGGGTTAGATCAGCTTGCGACGGACAACGATGGCATTCTCACCCACTACGGGATCACGCAGAAGTAGGTGACCTTCGGTATCCATAACAATTATGGCCTCATACCCCAACTCATGGGCGGTTTGCCAGAGATTTTGTGCCAGTTGATCTTGCTTGGTAGGACTAAGATCATACCAACCATTGGCCAGCACTAGTTCTAGGCGCTGCTCGCTGGGGGTGAGGGTCAGGGTGGGATCAAGGGCGTTGCTGTAGCGATCGCAAATGGCCAGCAACCGCTGGCGGACGGTGAAGCTGTCACTGACGGTGGAGGAAGGAGCAATCGCCACCGCTGAGGGAGTGGGCAGCGGTGGCGGCTCTGGTATTGGTGCGGACGGCGGGGCTAGGGTTGCTGCCGTTGGTGAGGGAGCAGAACGAGGCGGCACCAGAACACTGGGTTGGGGAGGGTGGGTCGCTTTCACCGTTGGCCGAGCGGCAGACTGAAAACGGAGGGGATTCAACAGGAGCAGAATAAGGAGTAGGGCGATCGCGATCCCAGTTAATGT
>NZ_JACOMP010000044.1:0-7425 GCF_014466085.1 Thermosynechococcus sp. OHK43 | reverse complement strand
TTCAATCCGTTGCAGGGCTGCTAGGGTGCCACCCACCCCCAGTGCAGCCCCCAAATCGCGGGCAAGGGCGCGAATATAGGTGCCCCTGCCACAGATAATGTGCAGGGTGAGTTCAGGATGACGACCCGGTTGCCAATCCAAGACCTCGATGCGGTACACAGTCACGATACGCGGCGGAACGCTCACTACCTCACCCGCCCGGGCACGGGCATAGAGCCGCTGGCCAGCCACTTGAATCGCACTGTAGGCAGGGGGCAATTGCTCAATTTCACCCATAAATTGAGGGAGCTGTTCTTGGATGGCTGCGAGCGTCAGGTGACTGGCCACCTGTTCTTGGCAAATTTCCCCCGTAATGTCATCGGTGGTGGTGGTAATCCCAAAGCGCACCGTGCCAATGTAGGCCTTGCGATCGCTGAGATAGGGCAGAAGTCGCGTTGCGGCCCCAAGGGCGATCGGCAGTACCCCAGTGGCCATCGGATCCAATGTGCCCCCGTGGCCAATCCGTTTAAGCCGCAGCCGCCGCCGCAGTTCATTAATACAGTCGTGGGACGTGCAGCCAGCAGGTTTATTCAGATTCAAAAAACCAAACATCAAGGGGTTGCAGTTGTTGCAGAACTCAAGGGTAACCCACTGACAAAGCGTTGCAGGGCAGCGATCGCCCGGTTGTAGTCAAGGGTTGAACTCAACAGGTTGCTCTGGGCTTGAATCAGAGCGGTTTCGGCATTGCTCACCTCCGCTTGGGTGCCAATCCCTGCTTGGAAGCGCAGACGAGCCAGGCGCAGTCTCTCCGTGGCTTGGCGTACCGCCGCTTCATTGGTGCGGATATTTTCCTGACTGGATTTGAGGGTGTAGTAGGCCTGCTCCACTTGGAAGCGAATTAAGTTGCGAAAGGCGGCATACTGGGCCTCAGCGATCGCAGCAGCCCTTTCCTGCTGGGCGGCACTGGCACGGGAGACTCCCCCATCAAAGAGGGTGAGGTTCAGTTGGCCACCCACCGTATATCCCCAACGGGGCCCGACCCCATCGGTGAGGCTATCCAGGGTGTTAAAACTTCCCCCAGTCACCAACTGCGGGCCTAGGTTTGCCAGGGCAACCCGTCGTTGCTGTAGTGCCGCATTCCGTTGCGTCAGTTGCTGTTCCAACTCCACACGATTTCGAAAGGCCAAGGCAATACTCTCCTCCAGGGAAAGCTGCCATTCCCCGACCACCCGAATTGGGTCAGCGGCGCGCACATTAGCCTTGTCATTGAGGCTGAGCACCTGTGCCAGTTGGCGTTGAGCCGTTTGCAGTTGGCTTTGGGCTTGCACCAATTGCTGCTGGTTATTGGCCAGTTGCACCTGTGCTGTAAGGACGTCAAATTGTGTGCCTAGGCCAGCGCGCTCGCGGGCGATCGCATCCCGCAGGCTAATTTGCGAGTTTTGCACTGCTGCTTCGCCAATGCGCACCAGCGCTTCCGCCTGTTGAATGTTGTAGTAGGCATTGGTAACATCCTGACGCAGTTGTTCCAATTGCCGCTGAAGATCCAGCTCAGCATTGCGCACCTGTTCCTGGGCCGCTTTGATACTGGCATCCCGCTGCCCAGAGGTGAAAAGGTTGTAGCCCAGTTGCACGGTGCTGGTCCACGTGTTGCTAGTGGAATTTACCCGCAGCGGCGGCGGCAGTTGGGCATTTTGCAGGCGAATCGCCGCTGAATCCGTGCGACTAATCCCCAATTGCAGGGAAATACTGGGATAGAGAGCAGCCTCCGCTTGGCGCAGCACTGCCCGACTTTGTTGGAGTTGCGCCTCAATAATTTGCAGTTGGCGATTATTCCGCCGAGCGAGTTCAAGCGCTTCGTTGAGGGTAATGGGGCGCTCCAAATCAATTTTCACTTGAGCGGGATGACTGGGGAGATAGAGGGGATCGGGATTGGGATTGAGGGGCAAGAGCTCTGTCGCCCTCGGATTGGGTTGGGCGATCGCGCCCGCCGCCATCGCGATCCAAACACTGGCCAGACTGCCCAGGAGCAGACTGCTTTGCTGGCAGATGAATTGTTGACCCATGCTCACTCCCCACACCGTTACAATTAGGGATTCTCGCTACCACATAAGACTATAACAGTCCTTTTCAAAGGAATCGTTTCCCGAAAGGCGGTACACTGACACTCAATTGGTTCACACTCCAGGCAACTCAAGGCTGGATTAAGCACTGTGGCAACCATCCTACGCACTTGGAGCTACCAATATCCTTGGCTCTACGACACCATTAGCACCCTTGCCGCCATAGCAGTTGGGGGGAGCGATCGCCTGCATCGCCTTGCTTGGCAAGATTTGAATTTACCCCGCACTGCTGTGGTTTTAGATCTGTGCTGTGCCCACGGCATTGTGACTCAAGCCTTAACTCAGGCCTTTGATCAGGTTACAGGATTGGATGCCTCCCCAAAGGCGATCGCCCGCGCCCGAGAGCGGGTACCCCAAGCCACCTATGTACAGGCCTTTGCTGAGAAGATGCCCTTTGCCGATGCCACCTTTGATCTGGTACACACCAGCATGGCGCTCCACGAAATGACCGCAGCCCAACTGAATGCCATCTTGGCGGAAGCGTGGCGGATTCTCAAGCCCGGTGGCTGGTTTGCCCTCATGGATTTTCACCGTCCCCAGGTGCCCCTCCTTTGGCCGGGGATTGCTCTCTTTTTTTGGCTCTTTGAAACGGAAACCGCTTGGCAACTGCTGCAAACGGACCTAGCTGAGCAGCTACGGCGACAGGGCTTCACTGTGGAGCGGCAGACTTACTACTTAGGACACAGTTTACAGGTTCTCCATGGCCGCAAACCCTGCGCGAACGATTAAGATATATGAACGACTTAGAACACGAGTGCGATAGCGATGGTAAGCTCACCGCCCCAACTGGAGATTAACTTAGAGACCGCTGCCGAATTTGTAGCGCGGCACATTGGCATTACGCCCAGCGATCTACCGCAAATGTTGACCCTGTTGGGGTATGGCAGCCTCAAGGAACTCATCAATGCCGTCATTCCGCCGGAGATTCGCTTGCAACGCCCTCTTGCCCTCGGTGAGGGCCTGAGTGAAACGGCAGCCCTGCAAAAATTACGCACCCTTGCCCAACAAAACCAAGTTTGGCGCAGCTACATCGGCATGGGCTACTACAACTGCATTACGCCCCCCGTGATTCAGCGCAACATTCTTGAAAACCCCGGCTGGTACACCCAGTACACCCCCTACCAAGCGGAAATTGCCCAAGGACGCCTGGAAGCCCTCCTTAACTTTCAAACCCTTGTGAGCGATCTGACGGGCTTGGCCATTGCCAATGCCTCCCTCCTCGATGAGGCCACGGCTGCCGCCGAAGCTATGACCCTGAGCTTCAATGCCTGCCGTCAAAAGGGCGCCAACTGCTTCTTGGTGGCCCAGGATTGCCATCCCCAAACCCTTGCCGTTCTGCGTACCCGTGCCCTACCCCTTGGCATCCAGATTGTGCCCATTGACCCAACGATCGCCAGTGAATTGCCCTGGGAGAATGCCTTTGGCCTCCTCTTGCAATATCCTGCTAGCGATGGCGCCGTGCGATCGCCCCAAGCCCTGATTGCCGCTGCCCATGAACGGGGACTTCTGGTGACCGTGGCCACGGATTTGCTGGCCTTGACCCTGTTGCAGCCGCCGGGGGAATTGGGGGCAGATATTGCCGTGGGTAGTTCGCAGCGCTTTGGGGTGCCCTTGGGGTATGGGGGTCCCCATGCCGCCTTCTTTGCCACCCGTGAAGAATTTAAGCGGCAGTTGCCAGGGCGCCTAGTGGGGGTTTCCCACGATGCTCTGGGTCAAAAAGCCCTGCGCCTTGCCTTGCAAACCCGCGAGCAGCACATCCGTCGCGAAAAGGCTACCAGTAACATTTGCACCGCCCAAGTTCTTCTGGCGGTTGTTGCCAGTATGTATGCCGTTTATCACGGAGCCGATGGGCTGCGGCAAATCGCCAAGCGCATCCATCAACAGGGAGTGAAATTGGCAGCAGGCCTAGAAGCAGCGGGCTATCAACTCTACTATTGTGAATTTTTTGACACCCTGCGCATTGGCTTGGGAAACCTGCCAGTGCAGGTGCTCAAGGAGCGGGCAGCAGCGGCACAAATCAACCTGCGCTACTTTGACGATGGCAGTGTGGGCATCAGCCTCGATGAGACCACCACCGAGAAAGATGTGGCGGATTTACTGGCCCTCTTTGGCGCCAGTCCTGCTGCAGTTGAAGGGGGCGATCGCCTGCCGTCAAGCCTGAAACGTCAATCCCCTTATCTCCAGCACCCGGTCTTTCAGGACTACCACAGCGAACACGCGCTGCTGCGCTACATTCATCGCCTTCAGGCCAAGGATCTGTCCCTCACGACCTCAATGATTCCCCTTGGCTCCTGCACGATGAAGCTGAATGCCACGGCTGAAATGCTGCCCATCAGTTGGCCAGAATTTAATCAGCTCCATCCCTTTGCTCCCCAAGAACAGGCTCAGGGATATCAGCAGCTCTTTCGGGAACTGGCGGCAATGCTGGCGGAAATTACAGGCTTTGATGCCATTTCCCTGCAACCCAATGCCGGCTCCCAAGGGGAGTATGCGGGACTCTTGGTGATCCGTCAGTACCACCACAGTCGCGGCGAAAGTCAGCGCAATGTCTGTCTCATTCCCACCTCTGCCCATGGCACCAACCCCGCCAGTGCCGTGATGGCTGGCATGGAAGTCGTGGCCGTCAATTGCGATCCCCAAGGCAACATTGACGTGGCAGATCTGGCGGCCAAGGCTGAGGCCTATGGCGATCGCCTAGCGGCCTTGATGATGACCTATCCCTCCACCCATGGCGTCTTTGAAGCGGGAATTGGCCAAATCTGCGACATCATCCATCGCTACGGTGGGCAAGTTTACATGGATGGTGCCAATATGAATGCCCAAGTAGGGCTGTGCCGTCCGGGGGACTTTGGTGCCGATGTTTGCCATTTAAATCTCCACAAAACCTTCTGCATTCCCCACGGGGGTGGTGGACCCGGGGTTGGGCCGATCGGGGTGAAAGCCCACTTAGCGCCCTTCTTACCGACAACACAGGTGATTCCCCAAGGATCAGAAATTGGCCCAGTGACCGCAGCCCCTTGGGGCAGTGCCAGTATTTTGCCGATTTCATGGATGTATATCACCCTGATGGGGGGGGTGGGGTTGACGCGAGCCACGGCGATCGCCATCCTCAATGCCAACTACATCGCCAAACGCCTGGAACCCTACTATCCCATTCTCTACAAAGGTGCCCACGGCTTGGTGGCCCACGAGTGTATTCTTGATCTGCGGCCCCTGAAAAAATCAGCGGGGATTGAGGTGGAGGATATTGCCAAGCGGTTAATGGACTACGGCTTCCATGCTCCCACTGTCTCTTGGCCGGTCCCCGGCACGCTGATGATTGAACCCACAGAGAGTGAAACCAAGGCGGAATTGGATCGCTTCTGTGAGGCGATGATTGCCATTCGTGCAGAAATTGCTGAAATTGAGGCCGGGGTGAGCGATCGCCAGCAAAACCCCCTGAAAAACGCCCCCCATCCAGCGCTGATGCTGGCCACAGAGCCATGGCCCTACCCCTACTCGCGGCAGGCGGCCGCCTACCCTGCCCCTTGGCTGCGGGAGTACAAATTCTGGCCAGCGGTCGCCCGTATTGACAATGCCTATGGCGATCGCCATCTGGTGTGTAGTTGCTCAGTACCCATCAGGGCACCCCAATCTTAAGCAAAGCTGAAATTTTTGCGGCGGTTGCCGATTCGCCTTGTCGAAGCCAAAAAGGGATTGCTAAAAGTAAGGCAGGTCAACCCCTAGGTGGTTTTATGACACTGGATAGCCTCGATACCGTTGTTCTCTCCCGTTGGCAGTTTGCCCTCACGGCCATTTTCCATATGCTCTGGCCAGTCTTGACGACGGGCATGAGTATTTATCTGGTCATCATTGAGGGGCTGTGGCTGAAAACCAAGAACCTGACCTACTATCACCATGCTCGCTTTTGGTCAAAGCTATATGTCCTCAACTTTGGCATTGGCGTGGCTTCGGGGTTGCCAATGGCCTTTCAGTTTGGCCTGAACTGGGCGCCCTTCTCTGAATCCGTAGGGGACTTCTTTGGTACCGTTTTGGGCTTTGAGGCCACCATGGCCTTCATGCTGGAAGCCAGCTTCTTGGGCATTATGATTTTTGGCTGGCAACGGGTACCCCCGGTGATGCACTGGATTTCGACCATCTGTGTTGCCTTTGGTGCCAACCTCTCTACCTTCTGGATTCTCTCGGCCAACTCATGGCTCCAGACCCCTGCCGGGGGCGTGTTTGTCGAGGGTAAATTCCGTGTTCAGGACTACTTCCAAGCGATCGCCAACCCCTTCATGGTCAAGAGTTTTGCCCACATGTTCTTTGCCACCCTTGAAACATCGCTTTTTGTGATTGGTGGCATTAGTGCTTGGTATTTGCTGCAAAACCGCCTGCCCAATTTCTTTACCAAATCCCTGAAGGTGGTGTTGGTCATGGCCTTGGTGATTGCCCCTCTACAGGTGTTTGTCGGCCACCTCAGTGCTGAGCAGGTCTATCACTACCAACCAGCCAAATTAGCCGCCATGGAGGCCCTCTGGGAAACTGTGCCAGCGGGTACCCCCGCAGACTGGAGTGTGATTGCCTTACCCAACGAGGCGGCAGAAATCAATACCTTTGAAGTGAAGCTCCCTGCTCTGTTGAGCTATCTACTGGAACTGAAGCCCAAGTTAGACGCCCCCATTCTCGGCTTGAAGGAGTGGGCACCCAGCGATCGCCCCCACCTGGTTGGCCTGATTTACTATTCCTTTCGACTGATGGTGGCCATTGGTCTGTACCTCGCTGCCCTGGCAATTGTCACGATTTTTGTTTGGTGGCGCACGGGTCTTGAGGGCGATCGCCTGCGCAATTACAAATGGCTCTGGTGGGGCTGGATTTTTGCGGGGCCCTTGGGGTACCTTGCGGTCGAAGCGGGCTGGATTGTGCGCTGTGTCGGGCGTCAACCGTGGATTGTCTATGGTCAGCTGCGAACAGCTGAAGCCGCTTCCGATTTACCCCCCCAAGTGGTGCTCTTTTCCCTCAGCGGCTTAGTTGCCCTCTACACCATTTTCTTCTTTGCGGCTCTTTTCTTTGGCAGTCGCATCATCCAAAAAGGCCCCAACGTTGCTTTACCAGTACCCGGCCAAGCCAATGCGGAAGAACTGGAAATTCGCATCAAATTGGCCCACCACCAACCCGATCGCCGTCCCCTAGAACCCCAGCAATAAGGAAATGGAAATTCCCATGGAAACCAATCCCCTTGCCCCCCTAGAGCACTTTCTGCCTCAGGCGTGGTTTTTTATCCTTGGTCTTTTTCTGTTTCTCTACATTCTACTGGATGGGTTTGACCTTGGCATTGGCATTCTCT
>NZ_JACOMP010000043.1:0-4534 GCF_014466085.1 Thermosynechococcus sp. OHK43 | reverse complement strand
TTCAATCTTCAGTTTCACTTGAGTGAGTCGCTCACTAAATTTTTGCCGATAGACTTCGGGCATTTCTTGGATGATGCGCTCCAGCATCTCATTGCGATCGCTCAATGCAATCACTTGAGCCTTCAAGTCGTTCATTTCTGCTTCGCGGTTTTGTGCCTGTTGTTGGTAAGCAAGAATTTGCTCTTGATAGGCTGCGATTTGCGCCTCCACCTGTTGCACCTGTGCTTGCAACAACCTCAGGGCTTCGGCATTGGCGGCTTCGGCTTTGCGGGCTTGGTAAAAGCGCACAAATAACTCAGGATGCTGCACCATGAGTTGATAGAGTTCCTCTGAGAGTTGCTGCACGAGTTGATCTCGCACCAGCAGTTCATCGGCGAAGTTGAGGGGAGTATCGTTCACGGCGGCGGCTCTCCAAGGGACTGTGCTGTGGCAAATTTTACGCTGCGTTTGATCCGCCTATGCAAGATTTGGAATTTTCTACGTACCATCAACCGGTGCTAGCACCTGCGGTGCTTGAGGCACTCCAGCCCAAGGCCGGGGGGCTATACTTGGATGCCACAGTGGGGGGTGGCGGACACACAGCGCTGCTCCTACGGCGTGAACCCACTTGTCGGGTACTCGCGATCGATCAAGACCCGATGGCTTTGGCAGCGGCTCAGGAGTTCCTTGCCCCTTTTGGCGATCGCGTCCAGTTTTGGCATGGCAACTTTGCTGATCTGCCTGTGGCTGAACCGATGTTTGATGGCATTCTCGCCGATTTAGGTGTGAGTTCTGCCCAATTGGATCGCCCAGAGCGAGGGTTTAGTTTTCGCTTTGATGCCCCCCTCGATATGCGCATGAATCCCGCTAACCCTTTGACAGCCGCAACGGTGATCAATCACTACAGCGAGCGAGAACTGGCGGATATTTTCTATGAATATGGGGAAGAACGCTTTGCCCGCCGCATTGCCCGCCAAATTGTGGCCCGTCGCCCCCTCAACAGCACCCAAGAACTGGCGCAGTTGGTTGCCCATTGCCTCAAGGCTTCCCCCCGACACCGCATTCATCCAGCCACACGGGTTTTTCAGGCCTTGCGTATCTATGTCAACCAAGAGTTAGCGGTGCTCGACCAATTTTTGGCGCGATCGCCCCACTGGTTAAAGCCCACAGGGCGCATTGCTGTTATTAGTTTCCATAGCTTGGAAGATCGCCGGGTGAAGCAGGCGTGGCGCGCCAATCCCCTTTTGGCAGTCCTGACTCGTAAACCAATCGTGGCGGATGCAGTGGAAGTGAGCCGGAACCCGCGATCGCGATCGGCAAAGCTACGAATTGCGGCGCGTACTTGTGCATGAATTGCCCGAATGATGGTTTATTTATTGGGTATCTTTACAGTGCGTCCTAATCTTTTAGGGCAATCCATTCCTGAGGAGTGCTGGAGTCTATGGTTGCTGCCCCTAAATTCAAATCCCGATTTATTCCCCAATCCTCGCCAACGCTGACGGAAATTCGGCCCCTCCCCAAGCCACCGGTGCCCCTTTGGCAAAAAACTTTGCTGAGGATTGAATGGGTTTCTGGGGTGGTCGCCACCGGTGCCCTCGTGGCTATGCTGCCTCTCTATGGTTGGTCAGCCCTCTGTCAGCAGCAGTGGAGTCAAGCCTATGACCGCTTGGAAACCCTAAAACGGCAGGAGCGGGAGCTACTGGTGAGCAATGAAACCCTCCGCTATCGGGTGACGCAGCAAGTGCAACGGGCCCCCCAAGGTCTTGTACCCCAAACACCACAACACGTTCTTTTTATGCCCAATGAGAGCAAGATTGCTGCCAAGACTCATTTTGAAGGGCTCCCCGTGACGCCACCGCCTCAGCGCACTGTCAATTACTGACCGCTATCCATGAAAACTGCCCGCCCCCAAAATCAATTCCTGCCACCCTTGCGCGTCGGTCTGATCTTTGGCTTTTTGCTCATGGGGATGGGGGGGGTGGTTGCGCGTTTGGTTTATTTGCAAGTGGTTCAGGGGGAAACCTTAGCGGCACGGGCACAGCAACAACAACGGCGCTATACCCCGCCAACCTTGGCACGCTATCCAATTACTGATCGCCGAGAGACGGTTGTTGCCCTAGATCGGCCCGTGTTTACCCTCTTTGCCCATCCGATTCAGTTCAAAGTGGCGCGCTCAGCGATCGCCCGCGATCTGGCTCCCCTACTCCAGCAATCCCCAGAGCAACTCTTGGCCAAATTCAGCTCCTATCCTACAGGCGTCCCCATTGCCTACGACATCGATGAACAAACCGCCGCCAAAATTCGCGCCCTCAACTACGATGGCCTAGAACTGAACCAAGGGTGGCAGCGCATTTATCCGCAACAGGAACTCATGGCGGGCATTGTTGGCTATGTGGATCGTGACCACCAGGGTCAAGCGGGGATTGAGTTTAGCCAGAATCAATTTTTACAGGTTCCCCATAGCCGCCAACTCCTCTCGATGAGTGCCCTAGGGGAGTGGCTGCCAGCGCTTGCCCCTGCGGATCCGCGGGTCTTAAATCAGGGGTACCATGTGCGCCTCACGATTGATAGTCGTCTGCAACAAACGGCACGCCAAGCCCTGCAACAGCAGTTACGCAAATTCAATGCTAAACGCGGCACGGTTATTGTCCTAGAAGTGAAAACTGGGGCACTGCGAGCCTTGGTCTCAGAACCCGCCTACGATCCCAATCATTACTACCGTGCTGATCCAGCCCTTTTTCGCAACTGGGCGGTGTCGGACCTCTATGAACCAGGATCAACCTTTAAGCCAATCAATACCGCCATTGCCCTTGAACTAAATGCCATTACTCCTGATACGGTGTTGCCCGATGAGGGACGAATTGTTGTTGGCGGTTGGCCAATTCAAAATAGTGACTATAGTCAACGCGGCGGCCGCGGTGCCCTTAGAATTGCCGAAGTTCTCGCCTACTCTAGCAATGTGGCCATGGTGCACATGATGAGCCGCATTCCAGCCCGCCACTACTATCGCTATCTCCATCGCTTGGGACTCACAGAGAAAGTGGGCAGTGATCTGCCCTTTGAAACAGCCGCCCAGTTAAAACCTCCGGAGCAATTTATTAACTATCCGATTGAACCGGCAACGGCCGCCTTTGGTCAAGGCTTTTCCCTGACGCCGCTCCATTTGGCTCAACTAGTGGGGGCGATCGCCAACGGTGGGGAGATGGTTACTCCCCATGTCATTGACGGCCTCTACGATGAAAATGGCCAACTGCAAAAACGCCTTGAGCAACGCCCCCCTCGACGGGTCTTTTCGCAGCGCACCAGTCAAGCGGTGGTCAAAATGCTGGGAGAAGTTGTGCGCTTTGGTACAGGGAAACCCGCCCATATTCCCGGCTATCGCTTGGGGGGCAAAACGGGCACGGCGCAAAAGGCGATTGGCGGTACCTATAGCAATCTGCGTATTACCAGCTTTTTTGCTGTCTTTCCCCTAGAACAGCCCCAATATGTGATTTTGGCGGTGGTGGATGAACCCAAGGGAGATGATGCCTATGGCTCAACGGTGGCCATTCCAATTGTGCGAGCGGTTACGGAGTCACTGATTACGATTGAGGGCATTCCTCCCTCACATCCACAGGAATTGCGGCGCCCCGCTGCACCAGCTTCGGTGTCACAATAGGGAAGAACAGCGCAAAAGGACGGTATGCTTCAACGGTTTTTTGTTACAGTGTTGGCTATTTTCGTGGTGTTGCTGGGAGGCTGTTCGGCCACCAGTGGGCTACAGGCCTATGTTGATAGCTACGATGGCTATGAATTCCTTTACCCCCGCGGTTGGGTACAGGTACAGGCCAAGGATCCGGTGGATGTGGTTTTTCACGACATTATTGAGACGACGGAAAACGTCAGCGTGGTGGTCAATCCCGTGTCTAGTACGAAATCCCTTGAGGAATTGGGGTCGCCTGAGGAGGTGGGCGATCGCCTGCTGCGCAATATCATTGCTCCCAGTGAAAGTGGCCGCAGTTCTGCCTTAATTGCCGCCACCTCCCAAAAGGCTGATGATAAGACCTACTACATTCTGGAGTATGCGGTCACTCTACCGGGGGATGGCAACAATGCTCAGCAGCGGCACAATTTGTCGAGTATTGCCGTAAGTCGAGGTAAGGTCTATACCCTCAGTGTGTCAGCGCCTGAAGAGCGCTGGCCAAAAGTGGAAGACCAATTTAAGACCATCGTGTCCTCGTTTAGCGTATATTAAAGAAAGAATTGGGGAGTTAGCTCAGTTGGTAGAGCGTCGCGATCGCACCGCGAAGGTCAGGGATTCGAGTTCCCTACTCTCCATGGTACTACCCCCGCTGCCGTAGTTTGTTAAAGACTGGCGGCGATCGCAACTCATTACCCACCTACCCCAATTTCCTGACACTTCGTTTCAATCCGCAATCGCCTTCACTGCGACTGCTGCTGACCCGCTCTGCCGAATCTCCTCTGGAGGTCATTGCCCCATTGTCAGTGACAGCACTGGGCAACATCGTGCGAAACATTAACATCGTGCGCAACATTGTGGGGCGAGAACAAGATA
>NZ_JACOMP010000042.1:0-9489 GCF_014466085.1 Thermosynechococcus sp. OHK43 | reverse complement strand
GTCTTACTTCTATGGGTCTGGGTGTCGTTGATTTGCCGACATTTTGCCTTGAGGGCACGGTTGAAGAGATCTTTTACAAGAAAGGACTGCCCAAGGTCGTGATTTTGAAAACCCTCACGGGAACAGTCTGGATCAAGCTGGAAAAATCGCTACGACGCGAATTAGCACAACTCCCCAAGGTGGGCGATCGCCTGCGGCTAGAAGGCACGGTCAAGGATAAGTACGATGGCTGGGTCAAGCAATACCAGGCAGACCATTTAGAATTTTTAGCAACGGCTCAAGCCACAGTGGCAAGGGGTTCTCAGCCCTGTAGGGTGCTCATTTGTCAAAAATCCGCCTGCTGTCGCCGGGGCGCCAAGGAACTCTGGCAAGAACTAGAGGCCCAACAGCTCCCCATTACCCTGAAAGCGACAGGCTGTATGGGGGAATGCAAACGGGGACCAGCGGTGGTTGTCCTGCCCCACAAAAAGCGGCTCACCCGTGCCAATGCCCAACAGATTCGCGAGCTAGTTTGCTCGAGTGAGGCTTAGGGAATTCAGAACAACGGCAATCGAACTGATGGCCATACAAGCGGCCGCAAGTCCGGGCGTGAGACTGAGTCCCCACAGGGGTAACCCAACACCGGCTGCAATGGGTAGACCGACGATATTGTAGGCTACTGCCCAAAAAAGATTCTGCTGAATTTTGCGGAAGGTGGCACGGCTGAGGGCCAGCACGGTGAGCACATCCTCCAGATGATTGCGGGTGAGGATAATATCTGCTGCTTCAATGGCCACCTCTGTACCAGTGCCAAGGCTAATCCCCACCTGAGCTGCCGTCAGAGCGGGGGCATCATTCATGCCATCCCCAACCATCGCCACTGTTTTGCCCTTGGTTTGCCACTCCTCAATGAGGGCTAGCTTTTGCTGGGGTTGCAGATCTGTGTGGATATTGGCTGGGAGTAGGCCGAGGGGTTCTAGGAGTTGTTGGGCTGCTTTGGCGGTGTCGCCCGTGAGGACATGAATCTCATAGCCTTGGGCTTGCAGGGCTTGAATGGTGCTCACTGCCTCTGGGCGCAGGCGATCGCGAAAGGTTACCACCGCCATCAGCTGGCGATCGCAGGCCAAGGCCACATGGGTTTCTACCGCTAGGGAAGGGCAGTCAATACCCTGATCACGCAGCCAACTGAGGCGGCCCGCTTGATAGTGATGCCCCTCAATCCAACCGCTCATCCCCAGTCCAAGGGCAGTTTCCAGCCCAGTCACCGTTGCTAGTTCTGTTATCTGGTTTGTCGCAGCCCATGCCTTCTGAATCGCCACTGCAAGGGGATGGCGACTCTTGTGCTCTAGGCTGGCCAGTAGGTAGAGGACGGTTTCTAAGGAGGACTGCCCGTACAGGTGGATCTCTGCAACTTCGAGTTCACCCGTTGTCAGTGTGCCCGTCTTGTCAAACACAATCGTGTCCAACTGTTGAGTGCGCTCGAGAACATCGCCACCGCGAATAATTAAGCCTTTGGCAGCGGCATGACTGGTGCCCACAAGAAGGGCGATCGGAGTGGCAAGGCCAAGGGCACAGGGACAGGCAATCACCAGCACACTTAAGGCCAGCTTTAGGGGCAATAGGGACGTGTGATTGGTTATTTCTGGGAAGACATGGGGGGCGATCGCACTCCAAAAAACGGCGGTGCCTGCCGCTAAGAGCAACACTCCATAGCCAAAATAGCCAGCCACCACATCTGCCATTTGCTGCACCGGTGCTTTGCGATTTTGTGCCTGCACCACGAGCTCTAAAATCTGTCCCAAAAATGAGGCACGGCCACAGCGTTCTACCCGTAGGGTAACGGCAGCACCAACATTGCGACTGCCCGCTAGAACGGATGCCCCCACGCCTTTGACTACCGGTAGAGATTCCCCCGTGAGCATGGATTCATCCACCAAGGTTTCCCCGGTCACAATGATGCCATCGGCGGGAAAGGGTTCTCCAGCATCCACCCACAGCCAGTCTCCCACCTGGATACGACTGACGGGAATGGGCCAGCGATCGCTAGCGGTCAAACTCGGTTGCCATAGGGCCTGTTTTGGCTGCAGGGCGAGGAGCGATCGCAAGTCCCGTTGCGCCTGTTGACGTACTTGTTGCTCCAGCGATCGCCCCAGCAAAATAAAGCCAAGGATCATCACCGGTTCATCAAAGAAACACTCCCACCCCAAGGCCGGCCACAGCCACGCCACCGTACTGGTGAGGTAAGCCCCCAAGGCGCCAAGAGCCACCAGCGTATTCATATTCGGGCACCCTTGGAGGAGGCCGATCATCCCTTGCCGCAAAATCTCCCACCCCGGCAGGACAAGGGCAATCGTCGCTAGCCCCCAGTGCCAGATCATGGCTTCTAACATGGACCAGTGCCCCGGCAGCAGATCAATCCCGTGGCCGACGCTGGAGAGAATAAGGAGTATAAAGGCGATCGCCAACCTTGGCAAAGAGGTTTCCTCAGAGGCCGTGGGCAGTTCCAAAAGGGCATTGGCTTCTGCAAGGGTGGCTTGAAAGCGGCCTTGGTTTAGGGTCTCAACAATAGCGATGGGGGTTGTCTTATTGGGGGAATAGGTGACAACGGCGGTTCCCGTCACTAGATTCACTGCCGCAGCATCTACGCCCGGCTGCTCTTTTAACTGATTTTCCAGCGATCGCACACAGCCAGCACAACGCAAGCCGCTCACCCGCAGAATTGCCACCTCAGGGGCTTGGGAATCAAGACTTGAACTTAGGGACACGTCAACCCTCTCCAAAGAGAACTACGTTAAATTACGTTAAATCTCCTAACTGCGTCCCCACCGCCTATTGTGGCACGTTGGTTCTGAGATGTCAGAGATCAGGGGAAGCTATCCTAAAGGAATACAGTTTTCACTAGAGATACAAGCAATGGTAGCTGCCAAGGAGACGGGCGATCGCTATTTCACACCAGAAGAATCCTTTAAGAATACTTTGGCTGGACAGAGCAGCAGTTGGCAGGGCATGAGCTAATTCATGGTCGTGTCTATACGCCCTGCCAAAGTGCTCTTGCTCGCAACGGCAGCCCACGATCGCGGCAAAAGGTTTGATCTCTACCGCCGCAACCCCGACGTCGTGGATTGTGTGCTGGCTAGCTGAGAGGAAATGGCAATCGACATCTATCCATCTATCCAAGAAACAAAGAAATGAAGTGGGGGATTGCTGCTACGCTGCTACCGCGCTGGCGATCGCCTCGAATCGAGAGGCATGATCTCAGGGTGCCCCTTGAGCCCTTTGATAAAGATACTGACCTCTCTCTCCCGGCAGTAGGTACCACCGTAAAAGGGTGAACGACTTTTCCGGTGGACGTCGAAGCTATCAAAATAGGTATTCTTTGAGAGGAGAGTAAATTCAAGGAGTACCAGACATGTTACCGCTAACGGTGAGTCGCCTCTGGACAATTAGCCGTAATGTTTTCAATGAAACACTGCGAGAGCGGGTTCTTTACGTCACTGCTGTTTTTGCCATTGGCCTAGCTTTAGCGATTGTGATTTTGGGACAGGTCTCAGCAGGAACCCAAGACAAAATTAGCCTTGATGTGGGGATGGCAGGAATTTCCCTCTTTGGCTTGCTGATTGCCGCCTTTGTTGGGGGTGGTTTGCTCAATAAAGAAATAGAAAAGCGCACGATTTTGGTGATGTTGGCGAAACCCATCAGCCGTGCGGAATTTATTATTGGCAAACATTTGGGCTTATCGGCGGTTCTGCTAGTACTGGTAGCACTGATGACGCTAATTCTGTTTATTCTCATGAGCTTGAATCAGTTTGCCTATCCCACTGGTCCTTTGATAGTGAACTCTTTCTACATTGCGCTGCAACTAGCCCTCCTGACGGCAGCCGCTTTGCTTTTTGGTAGTTTCACCAGTTCCTTGATTGCCACGCTCCTAACCGTGGCACTGTACTTTATGGGGCACTTTAGCCAAAACTTGGTCATCCTCAGCCAAAAGATAGAGAGTGACACCGTACGGCAACTGATGCAGTTTCTCTATCTGATCTTTCCCGATTTATCCCGCTTGGACTTTAAGAATACGGCGGTCTATGGAATGCTGCCGTCTGTACCGGAACTTGTGGCCAATGCCTTTTATGGCGTGATTTATACGGTGGCCCTGCTGGCGATCGCCACCTGGATTTTCTCTCGTCGCAACTTTTAGCAAAAACTCGCAGCCCATTTGTTCAATTGTTCCCTCAATGGGCTATGATAAAGCTCTGGGAATCTTTGCCCGTGTAGCTCAGTGGTAGAGCACACCCTTGGTAAGGGTGAGGTCACGAGTTCAATCCTCGTCACGGGCTTTGTTTAAGGCTGTTGCAGCCAATAGTTGATCGCCAACACGAGGGCCAAAAGCACGACCGTCCAGCGTAACAGCACGGGGTCGACCGCGCGGGCAAATTTACCCCCTAGCAATCCGCCAACAATGGTGGCGATCGCCATCCCCCAAGCCACCGGCCACACTACCTCCCCAGACACAACGAAAAATGCAGCAGCAGCAACATTGATCCCAAAGGCCAAAATTTGCTTCAAGCCATTGAGGCGCCTCAAGCTTTCCCCGAGAACAACGCCCAGCACCGCTAGCAAAATCACACTCAAGCCGGCACCAAAATAGCCACCATAGACCGCCGCCAGAAATACAAGGGGAATGGCTCCCACTTCAGACCTGTCTGGAACACTGATCCGCTGCAATAACCAGGCCCGCACCTGCTCCTGAACCCCCAAGAGAACAGCGGCCAAAAGCAGCAAATAAGGAATTAGGGCATTGAACAGTGCCTCGTTGGTGTGCAGCAGTAACATTGCCCCCGTCATCCCCCCGGCCACTGCCGTGGGAAAGAGCCAACCAAGGCGCCGTTGCTGACCCTTGAGCTCTTGATATTGGGCCACTGTCGCTCCCAAGTAACCGGGAACCAAGGCAACGGTGCTGGTGAGATTGGCAACCACTGGCGGCAAGCCGATCGCCACCAAAGCTGGAAAACTAATCAGTGTTCCCCCACCAGCAATAGCATTGACAAAGCCCGCCACCAGGCCCGCAACGGTAAGGAGCCCAATCTCGCTGATCATACCCCTGAGTGCGTAGAGGCTAGGAAAGGTAGCGTTGGATAGTCTCGCGGTACTGACTCTTGGGTTTCATGCCAACAATTACCTCTAGGAGTTCCTTATTTTTGAAAAGTTGAATTGTGGGGGTACTGGTCACCCCCGCTTGCTCGGCGATCGCGCTGTCCTCAGTGATGTCAATTTCAATAAGCTGTACTTTGCCGTCGAATTCCTCCACCAATCGATCCAAAATGGGCTTGAGAGTATGGCACGGGCCACAGGTGGGGGAAACATATTTCACCACCAGGAGGCGATCGCTTTCGTGGAAGAGTTTGCGCAAGGCATAGCTACCCCGATGTTTAATGGCATTGGGATCAAACTCCTGTTCTGGCGAGGCAGTGGGTTTCGTGGTTGCTGCGGGCTGGGTCGCCGTTGCCGTTTGGTGAAACTCCTGAATGAGCCCCCGCGCTGAGAGCCAACGTTCTGCATCAAGGGCTGCCATACAACCACTGCCTGCTGCTGTTACGGCTTGGCGGTATTCATGGTCTTGAACATCCCCAGCAGCAAAGACCCCCTCCACATTCGTTTGTGTCCCATGGCGAGTGACGATATAGCCGACGCTATCTAGCTCCAGAAAATCCTTGAACAGTTGGGTATTGGGGGTGTGACCAATAGCATAGAATAAACCCCGCACCGGCAAGAGGGATTCTTCCCCTGTGGCTTTATTGATCATCCGCAAACCCGTCATTAAGTTGCCATCGCCAAGGATTTCCCGTGCTTCGGTTTGCCAGTGAACTGTAATTTTAGGATTGGCAAACACCCGATCCTGCATGGCCTTACTGGCTCGCATTTTGTCACTACGCACCAGAAGATGCACGTGGGAGCCATACTTGGTGAGATAAACTGCTTCCTCTGCCGCACTATCGCCGCCGCCAATCACCGCTAACTCCACATCCTTGAAAATGGGCGTTGCGCCATCACAAATGGCACAGGCGGACACGCCCTTCGTCCAATACTGCTCTTCACCGGGCAAATGGAGTCGTTTGGCCGTGGCGCCCGTACAGATAATCACGCTGTGGGCATAGACTTGCCGCTCCGCTGAGCTGATGAGAAAGGGGCGTTGACTAAAATCCACCTGAATCACATCTTCAGTCACCATTTCCGTGCCCCAGCGCTCCGCTTGCGCCTTCATCCGTGCCATCAGTTGTGGCCCTTGAATACCTTCGGGAAAGCCGGGAAAGTTTTCCACTTCAGTCGTGGTCATAAGTTGGCCACCGGGTAGCCCCCCAATTTGATAGCCCTCAAACATAAACGGTTTCAGGTTGGCACGGGCAGCATAGATAGCTGCCGTGTAGCCCGCAGGACCAGAACCAATAATGACAACGTTTTCAATCCGTGGCGGTGTCATGGCTAAAATAAACTCGAAACGATTATGAGTTATTTAATTTTAGCTTGATTTTCCGCGGCAAACAAGGGGAGCATCTTTGGGCATAATGAAACGGTTGGGCACGCTCCTTGGCTGTGTACATCAAGCAGTTAGAACTCACGAATTTTAAGTCCTTTGGCGGCACCACTGTGATTCCGCTGCGGCCAGGGTTTACGGTCATTTCTGGCCCCAATGGCTCAGGGAAGTCGAACCTTTTGGATGCTTTGCTCTTTGCCCTTGGCCTTGCCGGTTCCAAAGGGATGCGGGCAGAACGATTGCCAGATTTGGTGAACCATAGCCAAACGCGGCGCAGCCATAGTGTTGTTGAAACGCGAGTCACAGTGACATTTGCACTGGATGCTGAAACGGAATGGCGGGTAACACGGCGACTGCGGGTCACTCAGCAGGGCACCTATACCTCGACCTACGCGGTGAATGATCAACCCTGCACCCTGAATGAATTGCACGATCAGTTACAGGCGTTTTGTATCTATCCCCAAGGCTATAACGTGGTCCTGCAGGGGGATGTCACTAACATCATTTCCATGAATGCCAAGGCACGGCGGGAAATCATTGACGAATTGGCGGGGGTGGCGGATTTTGACCGCAAGATTGCCCAAGCTCGCGAAAAATTAGATACGGTCAAGGACCGCGAAGAACGCTTCCGCATTGTTGAGGGGGAGTTGATTCAACAGCGCGATCGCCTGCAACGGGATCGGCTGCATGCCGAAAAATATCAAGCCCTACGATTAGAACTGCAAGAGCGAGAGCAATGGCTACTAGTGCGCCAATGGCAGGCCCAGGAAGAGCAAAAAGTGCAACTACAAGCACAGCTCCAGACTCTACAACAGGAGCAAACCCAGCGCCAAGGCCAACTGCAACAAAAGGCACAGGAGATGGCAGCGGCAGCGGTTACCCTAGAACACCTCAATCAACAGGTGAAAGCCCTGGGCGAAGAAGAGTATCTCCGCCTCCAAGCAACGTTAGCGGATCTCCATGCCCAACAGCGCCAATGTCAACGCCAGCAAACCGCCTACCAACAGCAGCAAGAACAGTTGGCAGAACAACTCCAGCAACGGCAAGCCCAGTACCACCGTCAACAGGCGCAGCACCGGCAACTTGCTGAAGAGTTAGCACAGCAACGGGGCGATCGCCCCCCCTTCGTTACAGCGGTTGCCACCAGCCAAGCCGCCCTCGAGGCCCTGCGGCAGCAAGCTCAGGAGTTGAATACAGCCGCCCAAGCTTGGTTTCAGGAACACAGTCAGCGGCGGCAGCGGATTGACACCCTGATCCATGAACTGGAACCCAGTCGCAGTGAGTTGTCTCGCCTTCAGGAGCGATCGCAACAATTGCGGCAGCGACAGGGGGAGTTGTGCCAAGCGGCCACCACCTTAGAAGCACAACAATTGGAATTGCAAGACGCTCTAGCAAAAGCTGCGGCAGCAGTCAAACAACAGGAGCAGCAACTGCAGACCCTTGCCCAGCAACTCGCTGCAGCACAGCAACAATTGAGCCTCACAGAAGCAACCTATCAACGCCTTGAGCGAGAACAGCGCCAAAAGCAGCGGGAGCTCGATCAATTGGAAGCACGGCAGCAGGCGGTTCAGGAAACCCAAGGCAGTTTTGCAGCGCAGCTCATTTTAAGTGCGGATCTCCCCGGCGTGTTTGGGCTGGTGGCACAGCTCGGCCAAGTGGACCCCCGCTATCAACTGGCCTTGGAAATTGCAGCTGGAGCGCGCCTAGGCAATATTGTTGTGGCAGATGACAGTGTAGCAGCGGCAGCGATCGCCCTCCTCAAGCGGGAACAGGCAGGTAGAGCCACGTTTTTGCCTTTGAATAAGATGGCACGTCCCAAGCCCCTCTCTCCCATTGCCTTGGCGGGTTGTATTGACTATGCGTTAAATCTCGTGACCTTTGAGCCGCAATATGCCCCCATTTTTGCCTATGTGTTTGGCAGTACGCTGGTCTTTGAGAGCCTTGAGGCGGCGCGACAATACCTAGGGCAATATCGCATGGTCACGCTCGAGGGAGATTTGCTGGAACCCTCAGGGGCAATGACTGGGGGCAGCCAGCGTCGCACCAATGCCCTCCGTTTTAATCAGGGCATCCCCCCCCAAGAGTCGGCAGAAGTCCAACAGGTGCGCGATCGCCTTGGGGAATTAGAAGGCCTGTTAGATCGCCTCCTGCAGGAGCGCACCCACAAACAAGGGAGAGTGAATGAGTTGAACCAAGCCCTCAGTGAAGTCCGCCACAGCCATCGCGATCGCCAGCGGCAATGGGAGCAACTTCAGCAACAACAGCAGCACCTGAACCGCCAGCAAGCAGAGTTAGAGCGCCAGCAGCAGTACCTTAGCCAAGAGTTAACCGCAGCCGAAACTGAACTCACTCAGCTACAGGCTCGCCTTCCTCAACTAGAAGCAGAACTTGCTGCAGAGCGCCTTGCCCTCAATGCCCTTGAAGCCAATCCTAGCCATCAGCAGTGGCAGCAGGTTCAGGCACAGCTTCAAGCACAGGAAAAAATCCACGCGGATCATGTGGCCGCCCTGCAAGCCCTAGATCAAGCCTTGGGCGATCGCCACCGTCAACTAGAGCAACTGGAACGAGACCTCACACAAACAGAGCAGGAGATTCAGCGACTGCGCCAAGCCCAAGGGGAGATGCTCTGTCAACAGCAGGCCCTCGATCAAACCCTTGGTGACCTAGCGACACAAGTTCAAAAGACCCAAACTGCCCTGAGGGAGTTGGACACCCGCCTTGGCCACCTCAAGGGCGATCGCGATCGCCACGAGTACCAACTGCGGCAGCAGCAAAAGAACTATCAGCAACTGGAATGGCAATACCAAAAAGCCAGCGAAACCCTGACCACCCTGCAAGCACAACTTCAGGAATTGAGTACCATTGAGCCACCTCCCTTACCGCAGCCATTGCCGGAAGTACCCGCTGACCTCTCCCTTAAAGACATTCAACAGCAGTGCCAAGCCCTAGAAAAACAGCTCCGCACCATGGAACCAGTCAATATG
>NZ_JACOMP010000041.1:0-5407 GCF_014466085.1 Thermosynechococcus sp. OHK43 | reverse complement strand
CGGGGGGGGGTTGGGGGGGGGGGGGGGGGTGAATACCGCCACAGTGGGGATCACAGTACTTGGGATAGGGCAGGGCAAGGCACAGTTGCTGGTAGAGCCAATCTCCAAGATCAATGCGACCTGTGGCCGGCAAGGTCTCCACTAGATCATCGTCGGGCTGACTCGTTGGGCTTTCCGCCAGCCAAATCAGTTCGCTGGTCGCACACTCTAGACGGTGATTATAGTACTGCAAACAGCGATCGCAAGAGAGGGTGACAATGGTCTGCACACTGGCCCGCAGTTCTAAGTAGGTGTGGCGGTGACTGGCAGTAACCATCCCTTGCACAGGAGTCAGCGTTGCCAAGTCTGGAAAATGGGTATCCACCCGCCACTCGTAGGTCTGGGCGGGCAGCCGCAACAGTTCAGGAATGCTTAGCCAGTGGACAGGGGTCACGTTAGGATCCTTGACTTATATCATAGAGTTCTTTCAGGAAACGGAAGCACTGCTCGGCCGTCATTGAGCTTGGCTGAAACGTTGCTGCTGGAGAGTATTTTAACCGCAGGCGCCGAATGGTGTCGCTATCCATCTCACCCAACTGCACCAGACGCATTGACCAATTGATAAAGGTTCGCTCTTCGATCGCCTTAAATTCAATAATTTCAGCGCTGTGGTGGCGGGGATCCTTAAGAATACGGGCGTAGGTTTCACTGACTTTCTGGCGATCGCCCTCAAGGGTTTGCAGAAACATGCCATTGCCATAGCACAGCATTCCCGTAATGCCATCGCGCACATTGTTCACCTCTGACTTGGCCATAATATCCCGCAGGTCTGGGTAGGACAACCCATCTGTGGCACAACTGAGATAGATTAGGCGATGTAGTCTCATGGGTTTTCTGTTCTCGATCGCACACAGTTGAGTTTTACTATCCCATAAAAGGGTTCTTTTCTTTAGCTGAATTTTGTTATTAGTATTTCTAAAGGATTTTTATTATTAGTATCTCTAAAGGATTGATATAGAACTCCCCTGTGTGGAATAGGCTGTACAGCCGCAGGCCATAGTAGCCAAGGTAAATGCCCCCCAGCCACCACCAGTTTTGAATGCGTTCATTGATGTCGCGAAAGGGGGTGTGCTGCAATCGTCGCCCTGCTTTTAGTTCAAGGGCCATCAATACAGCAGCCACTGTAAATGCGAGAAAGAGTATAGGGCCAAAGAGATGCATTCTCAGGGCATCTGCAAGATTGCCGCGAGCGATCGCCATAAAAGAACGAGTCAGGCCACACCCCGGACAGGGAATGCCCGTTGTTGCCCAAAACGGACACAGTAAGAAAGGCGGCGTTCCCGTATGGTTAAACAGTGCCGCTCCCACTAAAGGTGCCGTCGTCAGTCCCAAAAAGCCCCAACGGCTCAAGCGTTCCTGTTTAGATAAAACAGCATCAGAGAAGCGCAGCATCGGGTTCCTCAGCATTCACCACTAGTCGCTGCTCCCATTCTGCCGCAAAGGCCGCAAATCGCTCCTCTAAAATTGCCTGCCGTGCTGCTTGGGTAAAGCGAATCAGTTCCGTCACGTTATGAATTGAGAGCAGGGTATAGGCGAGGAGTTCCTTGGCACGCACAAGATGACTGAGGTAGGCGCGGCTAAATGTCCTACAGGTATAGCAGGGACAGGTTGGATCGAGGGGGTCATAGTCGCGGCGGAAGCGGGCATTTTTCAGGTTCCAGCGCTGCCCTTGGACAATGGCACAGCCGTGGCGAGCCAGACGCGTAGGAATCACGCAGTCAAAGAGGTCAACACCGGCAGCGATCGCCCGCAGCATTTCTAAGTGCGTCCCCACCCCCATCAAATAACGCGGCTTATGGACGGGCAGGAGGGGAGCTGTCACCGCCACAACTTCGTGCACAGCACTGTTGGGTTCACCGACACTAACGCCACCAATGGCGTAGCCGGGTAGGTCATAGGGCACCATTACCTCAGCACATTCCCGACGCAGGTCGGCATACACCCCCCCTTGAACAATGGCAAAGAGGGCCTGATCGGATCGTTGTTTGGCGGCAATACAGCGCTCTAACCAATGCAGGGTGCGTTGGGTAGCTTGGATCACTGCCTCACGGCTAGCAGGGTAGGGGGGACACTCATCGAAGGCCATGATCACATCTGCCCCCAAGGCTTCTTGAATGGCGATCGCCCGCTCGGGTGATAACTCAATGATCTGACCATCGTGGGGCGAGCGAAACACCACCCCCTGATCGGAAATTTGCCGCATTTCACTGAGGCTAAAGACCTGAAACCCCCCCGAATCCGTGAGAATTGGCCCTGACCAGCCCATAAAACAGTGGAGCCCCCCCGCTGCAGCCACAATGTCTTCTCCCGGTTGCAGGTGCAGATGGTAGGTGTTGGCCAAGATCATTTGGGCGCCTGCTGCCTTCAGGTGTTCTGGGGTCAGGGTTTTGACATTGGCTAGGGTGCCCACTGGCATAAAACGCGGCGTTGCCACTGTGCCATGGGGGGTGTGAAACAGGCCGGCCCGGGCTTGGGTATGGGCACATTCCTGCTGGCAGACAAATTCAAACACGCTGTGGATCGACAAGAAGGCGTAAAAAATGTTACCAAATCCCTAGACAAACCCACAACCGCTGATCTATGATTAAAACTTGTGACCAAAAACGGATACTGAGTGGGAGCGATCGCCTCAACCCCCTTAAGTCCTTGGTCCCACTGATCCAGGGGTGGCAGCGTGTTCGCAACTTGCAATCATAGCCTTGCCATCTTTACCTGCGCCTGTCCTTGATCAATGAGATGCGCCCTGGGCGTCATCGTCTTGACCGTCTAACTGCTGGGTCAATCCACTATTCCTAACTCTAGGAATCTGCCGAAGTGTAGCCTTGCGGCTTGCTTTTGCTGTTTTGTTGTGATTCGTATTTTTAAGGAACGCGATCGTGACAGTTGGTATTTTAGGGACAAAGTTGGGCATGACCCAAATCTTTGACGAGGCGGGCCGATCTGTCCCCATTACGGTGGTACAAGCGGGACCGTGTCCGATCACCCAAATTAAAACCCCTCAAACCGACGGCTACACAGCAATTCAAGTGGCCTATGGTGAGGTGCGAGAGAAAAACCTGAGTCGCCCTGAGCGCGGTCACCTCAACAAGTCACAAACACCGCCTATGCGTCATCTGCGGGAATTTCGCCTCGAAGATGTCTCTGCCTATCAATTGGGTCAGGCCATCACCGTTGATATTTTTAGTCCAGGGCAGCTTGTGGATGTCCGCGGCACGAGCATTGGCCGCGGCTTTGCTGGCTACCAAAAGCGCCACAACTTCAAGCGCGGTCCGATGGCGCACGGTTCAAAAAACCATCGTCTACCCGGTTCTACGGGGGCGGGGACAACACCGGGTCGTGTCTTCCCCGGCAAGCGGATGGCCGGTCGCATGGGCAACACGGCGGTTACCATTCGCAAGTTGCAGGTGGTCCGCGTTGATCCTGAGCGCAACTTAATCCTCATCAAAGGGGCATTGCCGGGTAAACCGGGGGCACTGGTGAGCATTACCCCCGCCAAGGTTGTCGGTCGCAAATAGGGGCTGGAGAGTAGTTATGGTTGCATGTGTAGTTAAAGACTGGCAGGGTGCCGACAGAGGTGAAGCCACCCTGGATCTGGCGACAGCAAAACCTGAAACTGCCAGTCATATTGTCCATCGTGCCCTTGTGCGGCAGTTAGCCAACGCCCGTCAAGGGACCGTTTCCACCAAAACTCGTGCCGAAGTGCGCGGCGGTGGGCGCAAACCTTGGCGGCAAAAGGGAACAGGACGTGCCCGCGCCGGCTCGATTCGTTCTCCCCTCTGGCGGGGGGGCGGTGTGATCTTTGGTCCAAAGCCCCGCGACTATAGCCAAAAAATGAACCGTAAGGAGCGCCGGCTTGCCCTGCGCACAGCTCTGATGAGCCGCGTTGAAGACTTGATTGTGGTTCAAGACTTTGCCGATCACCTGCCACGTCCCAAAACCAAGGAATTGGTGACGGCTTTGCAACGCTGGGGCATTGAGCCAGAGCAAAAAGTACTGCTACTGGCCGCAGACATTACGGAAACGGTGGCACTCTCAGCGCGAAATGTGCCCACTCTGAAACTGCTGCGTGCTGATCAATTGAATGTTTTTGATTTGCTCTATGCCGATCGCATTGTTGCCACCACTGGCGCGATCGCCAAAATTCAGGAGGTGTACGGTGACTAAAGTCCAACCCCGCGCCCTTGCGGATCTCATCAAGCGCCCCATCATCACAGAGAAGGCCACAATTTTGCTGGAGAACAATCAATACACCTTCGACGTGGATCGGCGCGCCACCAAGCCGCAAATCAAGGCGGCTGTTGAGGAACTCTTTAACGTCAAAGTCACGGCAGTTAATACCTATCATCTGCCTCGCAAAGAGCGCCGCGTGGGTCGGTTTGTTGGCTATCGTCCTCGCTATAAGCGGGCGATCGTCACCCTTGCCCCCGACAGCAAGATCGTTCTGTTCCCCGAAGTTTAACGGAGTAGATCATGGGCATTCGCGTTTACCGACCCTACACCCCCGGCGTTCGCCAAAAAACTGTTTCTGACTTTGCTGAAATTACCACCGCCAGGCCCGAAAAGTCACTCACCCGTGGCTTCAAGCGCGACAAAGGCCGCAACAATCGCGGTGTGATTACCAGTCGGCGGCGAGGTGGTGGCCACAAGCGTCGCTACCGCATTGTTGATTTTCGCCGCAGCAGCAAGCTCAATATCCCTGCCAAAGTGGCAACCGTGGAGTACGACCCCAACCGCAATGCCCGCATTGCCCTGCTCCACTACCGCGATGGTGAAAAACGCTACATCATCCATCCGCGCGATTTGACCCCCGGCACTGAGATTATTGCCAGTCCCGATGCCCCTATCGAAGTGGGTAACGCCCTTCCCCTGGGCAAAATTCCCTTAGGTACCAGCGTTCACAATGTGGAAATTACCCCCGGTCGCGGTGCGCAAATGGTGCGAGCTGCTGGTGCCATGGCACAGGTGGTGGCCAAGGAAGGTGACATGGTCACCCTCAAGCTTCCTTCGGGGGAAGTGCGGCTCTTCCGTAAGGAGTGCTATGCCACCATTGGCCAAGTGGGGAATGTGGAAGCCAACAACATCAGTTTGGGCAAAGCCGGTCGCAATCGCTGGAAAGGTCGTCGTCCGAAGGTGCGTGGTTCGGTGATGAACCCCGTAGATCACCCCCACGGTGGTGGTGAAGGGCGGGCTCCCATTGGTCGTCCTGGACCTGTTACTCCTTGGGGTAAACCCACCCTTGGCTACAAAACTCGCAAGAAGAAGAATCTCAGTGATGCCCTGATTGTGCGTCGTCGCAAGAAGTCTTCCAAGCGGGGTCGCGGTGGTCGTCAGTCTTAGGTTTTTGCGGAGAAGTTAGGTTATGGGACGT
>NZ_JACOMP010000040.1:0-8520 GCF_014466085.1 Thermosynechococcus sp. OHK43 | reverse complement strand
CTCTTCCCCCTGAGCGCGCTCAGCCAGTAACCTGGCCACTCTCGGCATCTCTGCCTCAGGCAGCACCGTCAACTGCATCAACCCCAGACTCAAAGGCAACTTTAGGTTGCTGTCGTCACTGTTTGCCAAGATACTCCCGCCTTCATGGCACTCAGGACGCCGATCGCCTCGGCATAGGACTGGCAAGGAATTGTCTCTATCCCCAAATCGGCACCGGTAACATTGAGGGTTGTGGTATTGTTAGCTACTGTTAGGATGGGGATGCCTTGATGAGCCAAGGCCAGAATTCCCCGTCCACCAAGTGCCGTAGCGGGTACAATCACTGCATCCACGTCCTGTCGCCACAGGGCATGCGGGTCACTTAAGCTGTAGCGGGGAGCACGACTCAACCCCACGAGCACGGAAGGCAAAAAGGTATAGCCAATTTCTTCGGCAAGGGCGCGGGGATGTACACTCTCCTCTAGGGGTAAGGGTTCCAGGGCTGGGGCATGGGCTGCTGGAATCTGAAAGTGCTGGACAATTAAATGACTAATGACTGCTTCTGCCCCTGCTAGGGGATCGACACCTTGGCCACTACGATAGTGGTGCAATGCTTCTGTGCCCGGATCATCAGGAAAGCGAGTCACGATCGCGATCGCCTCTGCCTTAGCGACTTGAATCAGTGTTTCTGCCGACCGCAATAAACTGGCAGGGTTCGCCACAGTGCCCCATGTTGCTCCGGAGGCAGCGGTTTGTAGCTGTACCCCCAACGGTTCATCTGTAATAACCGGTTCAGTAAGGGTTAGACCCAAGGTAGCAGAACAGGCCGCCGCCGCTTGACGATGGCGAAGTTGCAGCTCGGGTTCTATGGCTGCATCCAGTAATAGACCAATGCGATTTGCACGGGGTGGTAGCAATCCCCAGTGGCCAGCGGCAAATTCATCAAGGGCATAGCCTTCGACATACCAAACATTGGGCAGTGGCCAATAGAGCATCGCCCCATTCAGAACGTTGGGGTGAGTAATCAGCCGATCGCACACTTGGGCCAAGGCACGAACAACTGGAATCGCATCCCCCGCATAACCGCCAATGGCAGCCCCAATGCCCGTTGGAATGATCAGAACCGCCGTCAGCACCTTAGCGACTCGCCTGGGCTGGGAGGGGAGCTGGCTGAACGGCCACGGTTACAGTTTGGCCACGACGGCGCACTTCCAGTTCCATGGTGCGACCAATGCCGGTGCTTTCCACCATTTGCTGCACTTGATCCGCTTTGGTGATGTTTTGGCCATTGATACGATGGATCACATCTCCAGGTTGCAAACCGGCACGGGCAGCGGGAGAGTTGGGGAGGACTTCAAAAATCAAAACCCCCGAACTTTCCTGCACGCGGACAGGACTATTGGGATTGGCGTTGAGGCGTTGCTGCACCTCAGGGGTAAGATTGGTCATGCGAATACCCAAGAAGGGGTGATCCACGCGACCATTGGCAATCAGTTGGTTGGCAATCCGCTGAGCCGTGTTGATGGGAATGGCAAACCCCAACCCCTGGGCACCACCAATGATCGCTGTATTCATGCCAATCACCTCTCCCCGCTGGTTCAACAGGGGGCCGCCAGAGTTACCGGGGTTAATGGCTGCATCGGTTTGAATAAAGCCCACTCGCTTATCGGGTACACCAATATCACCGCTAGAACGTCCGGTTGCACTGATAATGCCTGCAGTCACCGTATTATCAAGACCCAATGGATTACCGATGGCGATCGCCCACTCCCCAGGGCGCAAATTATCAGAATTACCAAGACGCACCACCGGTAAATTGTTAGCACTCACCTTGACCACAGCCACATCCGTCAGACGGTCTTGACCGAGAACCTGCCCCTCAAACGTGCGGCCATCCTTGAGGGTTACTTTCACTCGGTTAGCACCATCCACCACATGGGCGTTTGTCAGGATCAAGCCATCGCTACTAATGATAAAACCAGACCCTAGACCCCGTTCTTCACGGCTGCGGGGGGGCATCATTGGCCCAAAAAATTCCTGAAAGAAAGGATCATTAAAGATAGCTGGCACACGGGTCTGCACCGTACGGGAAGCATCAATCCGCACCACAGCAGGCCCCACCTGTTCAACCGCACGGGCAATAAAGTTAATGTCATTTCCCGCTGGTAGCGGTGCCGGTAACTGTGCCAAGCTGGGAGTGACCAAGGGCGTTGATGCTGGCATCAAGTGGGTGACAAACATGGCAGCGGCTGCCCCCAATGCCATTAACGAGAGATAGGTAACCGACTTACCAAGACGCACTGTCATAGGTGATTGCCCTTTTGCTGACACTAGCTCTTGAATAAAGACGGCAATTGAGGGAAGTAGGTTCCAGCTTCTCGCCTACCACTTCAGGAGGTTAAATTTCTCCATGTCAACAGTGTCGCGGTTGCGATAAATGGCCAAAATAATTGCTAAACCCACGGCGGCTTCGGCGGCTGCCACGGTAATCACAAATATCGCAAAGACTTGCCCCTTAATTTGCTGGCCATCTAGATAGTTGGCGAAACCAATCAAGTTGAGGTTAACAGCATTCAGAAGCAACTCAATGGACATGAGCACGCGCACGGCATTGCGACTGGTAACCAACCCATAGATGCCAATACAAAACAGCAGTGCTGCCAAGATTAAAACATTGGTTAACTGCATCGTCATTTCCCTATTTTTCAGACAAAGCTACAGGTTCGCGGGGACGTTCCGGTAACTCCAAGGGGGGTACCACCTCTTCCCCTAGGAGGGGTTCAGGTTCCAAGACCAGTTCGCGGCGGGCAAGAACCACTGCCCCAATCAAAGCCATCAGCAGTAAGATCGAGGCCAATTCAAAGGGCAAGAGGAAATCACTGAAAAAGTGCTGGCCGATGGTGGTGATGCTGTCAGTTGTGGGGGGCACGGAACTGAGTTGCCAAGGGGTTTGCAAAATCATTTTCGTCAGCAAAGCAAAGACCCCAAGGGAGACCACTGCAGCACCCCCCTGGCGTAGCCAACGCCCCGGCACTGGGGTATAGGCCTCGCGCTTATTGACCAGCATGATGGCAAACAGAATGAGAACGTTGACCGCACCGACGTAGATGAGAATTTGCGCCGCTGAAACAAAGTCAGCATTCATGAGGATATACAGCCCAGAGATGCTCAGGAACACTCCCCCCAGCAAAAAAGCAGAATAGACAACATTGTTCAGGAGCACAACGCCAAGGGCAGCAACAGTCACTGCAGCGGCAAGGGCAAAGAAAGTAATCGTTTGGGTCAGAGTGGCTAAGTCCACAACAACAACTCCTAGTTCTCAGATGATTCAGCAGGGTTGGCGATCGCCTCGGGATGCTCTCCCGCCCGTTGGGCACCCGCGGGCAAATCATGGCCAGACATCACGCCAGCGGGCAGGTAGGCAAACTCACGGATTGGCGTCACCATTGGATCTTGGGTTACTTTGTAGGGAATGCGTCCCATTGCAACACTGTCGTAGTTCAGCTCATGGCGATCGTAGGTGGCTAGTTCGTATTCTTCTGTGACCGAGAGGCAATTGGTGGGGCAGTATTCGACACAGTTGGCACAGAAGATACACACGCCGAAATCAATGCTGTAGTGCTTGAGTTCTTTTTTCTTGAGCTCTTTATTGAAGACCCAATCCACCACAGGCAGGTTAATGGGGCAAACGCGCACGCACACTTCACAGGCAATGCACTTGTCAAACTCAAAGTGAATCCGGCCCCGGAACCGTTCTGAGGGAATGAGCTTTTCGTAGGGATACTGCACTGTTACCGGTCGCCGCCGCATGTGATCGAAGGTAACGGAGAGGCCTTGACCAATGTACTTCGCAGACTGCAGTGCCTCTTTGGCATAGTTGGTAATCTGATTGAGGAATTTCATGGTGTCACCTCATAGAAATGGGGAGTTTCTTAACCGCCAAAGGCGACGGGAAAGGCGAGCTTTAAGCCAGCGGTCAGCAGCAGATTCACTAGACCCACTGGTAGTAGGAATTTCCAGCCCAGGTCTAGGAGTTGGTCAATACGCACACGGGGCACTGTCCAGCGCAGCAGAATCGCCAAAAAGACAAAGAAGTAGGCCTTAATCAGGGTCATTGTGATGCCCAGCACTGCAAAAGCAATCTGCAAAAAGGGATTGGTTTCACTCACCCCAAGGAGATTGGCAATAGTTTCTAGGGGAATGGGGAAGCTCCAACCGCCAAAGTAGAGAACACTGACTAAGAGTGCCGAAAGTACAAGGTTAACGTAGGCACCCAAGTAAAAGAGGGCAAACTTCATGCCAGCGTACTCTGTTTGGTAGCCAGCCACGAGTTCTTCCTCGGCTTCCGGCAAGTCAAAGGGGAGGCGCTCACACTCTGCCAGAGCGGCAATCCAAAAGATCAAAAAGCCGATGGGCTGTCGCCAGACATTCCAACTGAGGATGCCGTATTCCGACTGCTGCTCGACAATTTCCACCGTGCCTAAGCCATTGGACATCATAGCCACTGCCAACACTGCCAAGGCAAGGGGAATTTCGTAGCTAATGGATTGTGCCGCTGCCCGCAGTCCCCCCAGTAGGGAGTATTTGTTGTTGGAGGCATAGCCCGACATCAGTAGGCCAATGGGCGCAATACTTGACAGGGCAATCCAGAGGAAGACCCCCATTGCCAAGTTGGAGATCAGTAGGTTTTGGCCAAAGGGGACAATAATGTAGGACAAAAAGACGGGAATCACGACCACTGCTGGCCCAAGGGTAAACAGCCAGCGATCGGTATTTGCGGGGAGAACATCCTCCTTAAAAATCAGTTTTAGGCCGTCGGCCAGGGGCGCCAAAATCCCCAATGGGCCAATGTATTCAGGGCCAATCCGCTGTTGCACAGCAGCAGAAATTTTCCGCTCTAGCCAAACGGCCACCAGGACGCCCACCGTAGCCACAATTAGCATCATTAACATTGGCAAGGGTAGCCAAAGTAGCTTGGCTAGATCATGGGAAAGGCCAAGGGATTCCAACGCACGAATAAACTGCCCCTGTAAGTCAATACCAGATTCCATAGCGATTCGATCGCGCCCCACCTACAGACACGCTCTACAGTATAAAGGTTTTACTTCCGTTAAGAAGATAGATTTGGGTCAAATTTTATCACCACAGGTATTACAGATGTTTATAGTTTATCCTTTGTGTCCTTGGGTTCCACGGGCCAGTAGGATCTGAACAGAAGAGCCCATTTTTAAGGAGAACAGGGTGGCGATCGCGATCCAAAATGCGGTGATTTGTACCCCAGAGGGAGAACTCCGCCAGCAACAGGTGCGCCTTGAGGGCGATCGCATTGCAGAAGTGGCAGAGCGCGTCACTGTGCACCCCGGCGATACGGTTATTGATGCAACAGGCTTAACCCTCCTGCCGGGGGTAATTGACCCCCAAGTGCATTTTCGTGAACCTGGCTTAGAGCACAAAGAGGATCTGTTCACCGCCAGTTGTGCCTGTGCCAAGGGGGGGGTCACCAGCTTTTTGGAAATGCCCAATACCCGTCCCCTAACCATTGATCAGGCGAGCCTAGAGGATAAACTGGCCCGTGCTGCCGCCAAATGTGTCGTGAACTATGGTTTTTTCATTGGCGCCACTCAGGATAACCTTGCCGTCCTCAACACTGTCCACCCCGTCTGCGGCATCAAGATTTTCATGGGATCAATGCACGGACCCCTCTTGGTGGATGAGGAGCCAATTTTAGACCGTATCTTTAGTGAGGGCAAACGCCTCATTGCTGTCCATGCCGAAGATCAGGGTCGCATCCGGGCCCGCCGCGCACAATTGGCTGGCATTACCGATGTGGCCATACATTCGCAAATTCAAGATGAGATTGCGGCCCTCAACGCCACCCAGTTAGCCGTGAAGCTCTCCCGGAAATACGAACGCCGCCTGCACATTCTGCATCTTTCCACAGGGATTGAAGTCGACTTTCTGCGCGAGCACAAACTTCCTTGGATAACGGTGGAAGTCACTCCCCAACACCTGCTACTGACCACAGAGGCCTACGCCAAAATTGGTTCCCTTGCGCAGATGAACCCACCCCTGCGCACAGCAGTAGATAATGAAAAACTCTGGCAAGGGCTCCTCGATGGCGTCATTGACTTTATTGCCACCGATCATGCCCCCCACACCCTAGAGGAAAAGGCGCAGCCCTATCCCCACAGCCCCTCTGGTATGCCGGGGGTAGAAACCTCCTTGCCCCTCATGCTGACCCAAGCGATGGCAGGCCGCTGTACTGTGCCGCAAGTGGTGCGCTGGATGTCCACTGCTGTTGCTGCGGCCTATGAAATTCCCAACAAAGGGAAAATTGCCCCCGGTTACGATGCGGATCTGGTGCTCGTGGATTTGCAGACCTATCGCCCAGTGCGCCGTGAGGAACTTCTCACCAAGTGTCGCTGGAGTCCTTTTGAGGGTTGGTCATTGACAGGATGGCCAGTGTACACCTTTGTAAATGGTGAGGTTGTGTTTAGCCAAGGGCAAGTGAATACTGCTGTGCGCGGACGTCCTCTCAGGTTTGGCTTGGGCTAAGGAAATTGGCCAAAGGCCGACCAAGACAATCGATTAAACTGATTAAACCGATTAAACAAATTTAAAAAATTTAAATAAATCAAGACACCAGCTCTGCAAACCCTTCTTGATCATTCGGGCATCCTCTGATTTGGTGGAACCAAGCATTGCTAGCCTCCTATGAACTCATGCTAATCTAGGCCAAAGAGAGAACATCACTTTACTGATTTTATTTAGACAACACAATGCGTATTCTGGTTACCGGCGGCGCTGGGTTTATTGGTTCCCATCTCGTTGATCGGCTGATGGAAGCGGGTCATGAGGTCATTTGCCTAGACAACTACTTCACTGGTACGAAGCGCAACATTTTGCGCTGGCTAGGTCATCCGAACTTTGAACTGATCCGCCATGATGTCACCGATCCAATTCGCCTTGAGGTGGATCAAATCTATCACTTGGCCTGCCCCGCCTCACCGGTTCATTACCAGTACAATCCGGTCAAAACAATCAAAACCAATGTCATGGGCACACTCCACATGCTGGGGTTGGCCAAACGCGTGAAGGCACGATTTCTCCTGGCCTCAACTTCAGAAGTCTATGGTGACCCGCAAGTGCATCCCCAATCTGAGTCCTACTGGGGGCATGTCAACCCCATTGGTGTGCGCTCCTGCTATGACGAAGGCAAGCGAGTGGCAGAAACTCTTACCTTTGACTACCACCGTCAAAACAATGTGGATGTTCGAGTGGCCCGGATTTTTAATACCTATGGCCCGAAAATGCAGGTCAACGATGGCCGCGTCGTCAGCAACTTTATTGTCCAAGCCTTGCAGGGCATTCCCCTCACGGTTTATGGGGACGGCTCCCAAACCCGTAGCTTTTGCTATGTCAGTGATTTGGTGGAAGGGTTGATTCGGCTGATGAATAGCGATCACCTTGGCCCTGTGAACCTCGGCAACCCTGATGAATACACGGTGCTAGAGCTCGCCCAAAAAATCCAGGCCCTGATTAATCCAGGGGTGGAAATCCAGTTTAAGCCCCTGCCCAGTGATGATCCCCAGCGCCGTCGTCCCGACATTACCCTCGCTCGCACAGTGTTGGGCTGGCAACCCACCGTTCCCCTCCTCGCGGGGCTGCAGCGGACAATTCCTGACTTTGCTGAGCGGCTGGGCGTACCCTATACGCCTATGATGGTGGAAGTTTAGGGAGGCCACAGGGAATGCGGGTCTGTGTAATTGGCACCGGCTATGTGGGTTTGGTGACGGGAGTGTGCCTGGCACATATTGGCCATGAGGTCATTTGCATTGACAACAATATTGACAAAGTCAAGCTGCTGCAACAGGGGGAATCCCCGATTTATGAACCGGGTCTGACGGAGTTACTCCGTGGTTGCATTGCCAGTGGTCGCATTCGCTTCAGTAGTGATCTTGGCACTGGGGTGGAATTTGGTGAGGTGCTCTTTATTGCTGTCGGTACACCTGCGCTGCCCAATGGTGAAACCGATACCCGCTATGTGGAAGCCGTTGCCCGGGGGATTGGTGCCCATTTGCATTTGGGATACAAAGTGATTGTCAATAAATCCACAGTGCCCATTGGCTCAGGGGACTGGGTACGGATGATTATTCTGGATGGCGTGGTTGAGCGAGAACCCGATTTGGCCGATGCCATTAAAGCCGGGGGAACCCATCCGCCGCTAGATTTTGATGTGGTCAGCAATCCTGAATTTCTGCGGGAAGGTTCAGCGGTCTATGACACGTTGAATCCCGATCGCATTGTCTTGGGCAGCAGTAGCCGCAGAGCGATTCAAATCATGCAGGAACTCTATGGGCCGATTATTGAGCGCAAGTATGCGGTTGATCCCACCTTGCCTCCCGTACCAGTTTTGGTGACGGATCTGAGTTCGGCGGAAATGATCAAGTACGCTGCCAATGCCTTTTTGGCGACTAAAATCAGCTTTATTAACGAAATTGCCAATATTTGCGATCGCGTGGGGGCAGATGTGGTTCAAGT
>NZ_JACOMP010000039.1:0-7705 GCF_014466085.1 Thermosynechococcus sp. OHK43 | reverse complement strand
GGGAATAAGAAGTTCTTTTGTAAAAAGAAGACGGAACATTGCTCTCAATTATCTGCTTCAACATACGCATAAACACCGCTTTCAAGTTAAACATAAACACCGTTTGCGTGCGGCACGTAGGCCTGGGAGTAATCATCCACATCGGCATGCTCGGTGTGCCGCCAGTCGTAGCGGCGCACGTTGACGAAGCCCGCCTCGGTGAGGTTGCGCGAAAGCGAGTCGAAGTCGAAGACGTTGTAGTGGATGTTGTAGAGATAATCCTGCCGGCCAAACAGCGGGCCGATCACGAGGTCGAGTTTGCCGAAGCGGCGATAAACCTCGCAGATCTGCGCGAAGTCTGGCACGGAGATGCGCAGCACCCCGCCCGGCCTGAGCACGCGATGCCATTCCTTCAGCACCCGCGGCACGTCACGCCGCTTGAAGTGTTCCAGCACATGGCAGTTGTAGATGAGGTCGACCGAGCCATCCGGGATGAACGACAGGTTGTCGATGGTAGCGACATGGTCCACATGGGGATAATCGATGGCATCGATATGGACGAAGCCGGGAATGTGGCGCTTGCCGCAGCCCAGGTGGAGTTTCATGATCTTACCCCCTTTGCGTTCAAGGCCTGGCGCCCGTTTTCCCGCCGGATTTCGGCGGGGAGCAAGGTTTTCACAATGCGCGCCGGTACGCCAGCAACCAAGACGTCCTCTGGCACATCCTTCGTTACAACCGCTCCCGCAGCAACGATGCTGCGGCTGCCGATTCTGACCCCCGGAAGAATGATGGCGCCTGTGCCAATCCAGACATCGTCGCCGATTTCGACGGATTGATTGATGCCGACCGCGGTGATGGGCAGTGCAGCAGGATCGTGCGTGGGAGTCACGATGCGGGTATCAGCCGCGATGGCGCAGCGTTCGCCGATGCTGATATGGCCTTGCGAGGAAGCCCACAGGTAAACGCCGGGGCCTATCGAGGTGTTGGCACCGATGCGGACATGCCGCGACCATGCGATTCTGACGCGATCGTAAATTTGCGCACGCGGCCCCAAGTACCCCAGCCGCAGACGGAAATAGGTCATACGGATGCGCATGAAAGCTTTGCTCGGGAGGGCGAAGGCGTAGGCGATTGATTTCGCAAAGGTCATCTCATCAGCTTTGTAAGCTTCGTATCATAGTATCTGCTAAGGGGGGCGGGCGTCTAGGGATTAGTATACTCAGAGATTGCAGCCCCACTCTCAGGGTGTTTTAGGCAGAGTTCTGTACTACCTATGTTGACTTCAGGACTTGTCTCCCAATCTTTTGGTTAAGGCAGTCAGAATCCAGTACACTGACTGGCATCAAGCTTCTTTGGCACCAGGGTCATGACTCAAGCAGCGTGGTTAGAACTGGTCAAATCAGTGAGTGAGCAGGGCGTCCAGTTACCCACCGGCGGACTGAAAATTGGCCGTGCCCCTGATAACGACCTTGTTCTCAACGATCCTTCTGTTTCCCGCCACCATGCTTACTTGGGATGGCAAGAAGGGAGAGTACATTTAACTGATCTGGGCAGTAAGGCAGGTACCCATCTCAATGGCCAGCCAGTTGTGCCCAATACCCCTATTCCTCTAGAAAATGGTGACTTAATCACGCTTGGCAACTCAGCAGTGCGTTTTCGCCTGGTTTGGCAGTATCAGGAATATCAGCCCGGCACTCTCGAGGTGGGTGGGCCTACTGAAGTTCCTGTGGTTGAAGTTCGCACAAAAACGTGGCGACAACGTTGGGGATTAAGGGAGCAAACTAGTCTTTTGGGAACGCATCCTGGCTGCGATGTCGTGGTGGATACTCCTGAACTGCTGCCCTGCCATTTGAAGTTGCGCTTTGTCGATCAGCATCTTCAGGTCATTGATCTCAGTAACCCGCAGCCAGCGATGCACCCGTATTTGGGAATCGGGGAAAGCTATGCTCTGACAGAGTTTGTTACTCTCACCTATGTAGGACAGGAGTTGCCTGATTGCATTGATACCCAGCGCCATGCCATTGCCTTTAGCCCAGCGACAGAGTTGCGTTTGACCAACACGGCAACGGTACTCGCCATTCCTGAGGCAGATGGCACACCCACTGTCCCTGTGAAGACGATTTCGCTGGTGGGATACAACACGTTCACGATCGGCCGCGATCCTAGTAATGATTTAGTCATTGAGCATCCGACAGTCTCGCGTCACCACGCCAAAATTGAGCGCCGCAATGGCGATTTAATTCTCACGGACTTGGCATCCAGCAACGGCACGTTTGTCAACGGCCGTGAGGTAGAAACACCCACACTGCTGCGGGTGGGGGATAGTATCCGCATTGGCAGCGATCGCCTTGTTCTCAATGTCGATGAAACCCTGACCCAATATGCTGAATCGGGTCACATGCGCCTGGATGCCATCAACCTCACTAAGGTGGTGGGTAAAGGGACGCGAATTCTCCACGATATTTCCCTATCAATCATGCCCAAAGAGTTTGTGGCCATTCTGGGTCCCAGTGGGAGCGGTAAGTCAACACTCCTCGATGCCCTCAATGGATTGCGGCCAGCAACAACGGGAACTGTACTGGTCAATGGCACAAATTTCTACCGCAACTATCAGGCCTTTCAAGCGCAATTGGGCTATGTACCACAGAAAAATATCATTCACGAGGAACTGACGATCGCCCAAGCTTTGGAATATGCAGCAAAACTACGGATGCCCCCCGATACAACTGCAGCAGAACGCCAACGGCGGGTGACAGAGGTGTTAACAGAATTGGGACTGAACCACCGTCGGGATGTGCCCATTTCGCGTCTGAGTGGGGGTCAACAGCGGCGAGTATGTATTGGAGCAGAATTGCTGACCCAGCCCAGTCTTTTCTTCCTCGATGAGGCGACCTCTGGCTTGGATCCCGGCACTGAGGCGGACCTGATGTTTTTGCTGCGGCAGTTGGCAGATCAGGGGCGAACGATCCTCATCATTACCCATGCCACCCAAAACATCCGGGAGTGTGATCTGGTGATCTATTTGGCGGAGGGCGGACGGCTCGCCTACTTTGGCCCCCCTGATCAACTGCTGCCCTATTTCCGCGCCACCTTTGGCGATCGCTTGAGTGGCATCAAGCTCGAGGATTTCTCTGGCATCTACCGTGCCTTAGACAAGGAGAAAAACCCCCATGCCCCCACTTCAGAAGAGCTAGAGCAGGCCTACCGGCGATCGCGCCTCTATCAGGAATATGTTGTGGGACGCCAACAGGCGCTGGCTTACATGCCCGATGAAAGTCAGCGGTCCCCCAAGGGCAAGTCCGGTCGCAGCAGTGAACCGAAATCCAAAATCTCCCCTTGGCAACAATTTCTCATTCTCATCCACCGCAATCTCACTATCCTCAGTCAAGATCGCATCCAGCTGCTGCTGACCCTCTTAATTGCTCCCTTGCTCGCTAGTCTGAATTTTGTCTCTTGGCGGCGGGATCTCTTTAATCCCGAAACGGGGAATGGGGGTCAAGCCCTGACGATGATTTTTGTCACCAGTCTCATTGCGGTGATGATTGGTGCGATGACGACAATGCGCGAGTTGGTCAAGGAGGTGGAAGTTTATCGGCGGGAGCGGTTGGTTGGCCTGCGACTGTTGCCCTACCTTGGCTCTAAGGTGGCGATCGCCCTTGGTCTGGCCCTTTATCAAGCGGCCACCTACCTTGCGGTAACAAAACTAGCAGTGGATTTACCGGGAGATTGGGGTGTCACCTTTGCCATGTACATCACCTTTGCCCTTGCCATTTTTGGCGGTATGGCGATGGGCCTTTTGGTGTCTGCCCTGGCCCCTAGCCAAAACATTGTGCCTCTGCTGGTGCTAATGTTTTTAGTACCACAAATTATCTTTAGTGGCGGTATTCAGCCCGTTTCTTCCTTTGGGTTGCCGGGGCAGATCATCAACCATCTGACGGTGATTAAATGGCCCTTTGAGGCGATGGTAAAGCTCACGGGTATGGGAGATGACATTGCCAATGACCCCTGTTGGCGGGAGCCAGAGGAAGAGCGGCAAAAAATGACCGAACAGATGCAGCGGGAGTTTTGTCTTTGCTATGGCCCCGGCCTCTTTCAAACCTGCAACTTCCCCGGAATTCGCTCCAAATACGTACCCACAGTGGATGAACCCGCACCGCCGCAGCCAGAGCCTCCCGGCGATCCCCCCAATGATCCGGCGGCGCTCCAGGACTACCTCCGACGGCTGCAAGCCTATCAGGCGGCAATGGACGAGTGGGAAGTAAAATACTCCGAGTGGAATCGCCAGCGCAGTCGCGCCATCAATGAAGCGCAGGGCACCATCAGTCGCTTCCAGCGGGATCAAGGGTATATGTTTACCGTGAATGTGCAACGCCATTGGCGGGATCAAAGCCTTCTCATCTTGGCAATGCTGGTGGCTTTACCCTTCTGTCAAAAACGCCGGGACTTTGGCCGTTGAAATCCTGTAAGCTTTTAGGCCAAATTTTTTAGTGATTTTTTAATCAATAATGAATAAAGTCATCCGTCGCCATTTTGTTTTTACAATCCTATGTCCGCCCCCAATCTACTGCTGATTGATGGTCATTCCTTGGCCTTTCGTGCCTACTACGCTTTTAGCAAGGGGCGGGACGGGGGCTTGCGCACCTCTACGGGGATTCCTACCAGTGTGTGTTTTGGCTTCCTCAAGAGCCTCCTAGAGATTCTGGAGCAGCAGCAATCCGACCATGTAGCCATTGCCTTTGACTTGGGGGAGCCGACATTTCGCCACGCCGCCGATGAAAACTACAAAGCAGGCCGTGCCGAAACCCCGGAGGACTTTATTACCGATATTGCCAATTTGCAGGCTCTGCTGCGGGCCCTACGTTTGCCCCTATTGAGTCAGCCGGGCTATGAAGCGGATGATGTGATTGGTACGGTGGCTCACCGCTTGCGATCCCAAGGGTGGCAGGTCTCCATTGTCAGTGGCGATCGCGACCTCTTTCAATTGATTGATCGCAAGGGTCAAGTCCAGGTCTTGTATCTAGGGAATACCCTTGGCCAGCGCAAACAGGGTCTGGAGGCCTTTGATGCCCTCAAGGTTAGGGAAAAAATGGGGGTTTGGCCAGAGCAAATTGTGGACTATAAAGCCCTCTGTGGCGATGCCAGCGATCGCATTCCGGGTATTAAGGGCATTGGCCCAAAAACCGCTGTGCAATTGCTGAGTCAATACCCCACCCTGGAGGACATTTACGCCCACATCCATGAGATCATGCCCCTCAGCCTGAGAACCAAGCTGATCAATGGGGAGGCCGATGCCCGCCATTCCCGTACATTGGCCCAAATTGTCCACGATGTTCCCTTGGAACTCTCCCTAGAGGAACTGCATCTGACTCCCTTTGACTGGCCAATGCTGGATCACCTATTAGATCAGTTGGAGTTTCGCGCCCTGCGAATGCAACTTCAGGAGTGGCACCGACGCTTGGGGGGCATACTCCCCGATTTAGAGACTGACTCAGAGGAAACGTGGTTTTTTGCGCCCACGGATACCCCCCCTCCCTTGAATGTGCAACTCATTGAAACGCCAGAGCAACTGCAATGGCTGATTAGCCAGTTAGAAACCTGTACAGATGCAAATCATCCCGTGGCTTGGGACACGGAAACAACGGCCTTGAACCCCCGCGATGCTGCCTTGGTGGGCCTGGGTTGCTGTTGGGGAGCCGCTCCCGATCAGGTGGCCTATCTGCCCTTGGGGCACAAAGAGGGCCAGAACCTCCCCCTGCAAGACACTCTCACCGCTTTGCGACCGATTCTGGAGGGCGATCGCTACCCCAAAGTCTTGCAAAATGCCAAATTTGACCGCTTGGTGTTGCGCTTTCAGGGGATTCAATTACGGGGGGTAGTATTTGACACAATGCTGGCCAGCTATGTGATTAACCCCGAAGCCAGCCACAACCTTAAGGATCTGTGTCAACGCTATCTGCCCCTCCCAGCCCAAAGCTACCGCAGTCTTGTCGGCAAAGACCAAACCCTTGCGGACCTGTCACCAGCCACGGTGGCCCAATACTGTGGCCTCGATGTCCATACCACCTATCTTCTCAAGGAGAAACTAGAGGCAGACCTAACCCCCCGCTTGCGGCAACTGCTCCTAGAGGTGGAATTGCCCCTCGAACCCATTCTGGCGGAAATGGAAGCTACGGGCATTCGCATTGACAGTGACTATTTGCGGCAACTCTCCCAAGAACTGGAACAGCAACTGGCAGCCCTGCAACAACAGGCTTGGGATGCTGTGGGACAACCCTTTAACTTGGCCTCCCCCAAGCAACTGAGTGAACTGCTCTTTGGCACATTGGGGCTGGATACGAAAAAGACCCATAAAACGAAATTGGGCTATTCCACCGATGCCGCAACCCTTGAAAAACTCCGGGGAGATCATCCCGTGATTGACCTCATTTTGAGCCATCGCACCCTCGCCAAGCTCAAATCCACCTATGTTGACGTGTTGCCCACTCTGGTGCGTCCAGACACAGGCCGTGTTCATACTGAATTTAACCAAGCGGTGACGGCGACCGGTCGCCTCTCGTCCTCCAATCCCAATCTGCAAAATATCCCCATTCGCACCGAGTTTAGTCGGCAAATTCGGCGCGCCTTTATTCCAGAGCCGGGCTGGCTACTGGTGACAGCGGACTATTCCCAAATTGAGTTGCGCATCCTCGCTCATCTGAGTCAAGAGCCTGCCCTGGTGGCGGCCTACCAAGAGGGGGCGGATGTCCATCGCCTCACGGCGCAGTTTCTCTTAGAAAAAACCGATATTAGTTCCAGTGAGCGTCGCCTGGGCAAAATTATTAACTTTGGCGTCATTTACGGGATGGGCCCCCAGCGGTTTGCCCGCGAGGCCGGTGTGAGTGTTGCCGATGCTAAAGTGTTTATTCAGCGGTTTTACGATCGCTATCCACGGGTCTTTGACTATCTGCGGCACATGGAACGGCTTGCCCTCAGCCAAGGCTATGTGGAAACTATTTTGGGGCGGCGGCGCTACTTTGCATTTGAGAGTCGCGAATTACAATCCCTGCGGGGCAAGCCCGTGGAAGTCTTAGCCGATGTCGATCCCAGTAAGCTAAAGATGAGCAGTTATGAGCGGGGACTGTTGCGGGCGGCAGCCAATGCCCCGATTCAAGGTTCCAGTGCCGATATTATCAAGTGTGCAATGGTGAAGCTGGCACCCCTGTTGCCGCCAGAAAAGGCTCGCCTGCTGCTGCAAGTTCACGATGAATTGGTGTTGGAGATGCCCCCTGAGGCGTGGGAACACCTGCAAACCACGATTCCTGAAGTGATGAGTACGGCGGTGCCCCTGCGTGTGCCCCTGGCGGTGGATATTTACGCAGCAGCCAACTGGCTGGAGGCCAACTAGGTTTGTTGATGCGGCAGCAACACCCCCGGCAAGTGTCCTTTTGGCAAATTCTTCTCTGCCTTCTTGTGGGGGCGATCGCCTTCTGCTGGCCTGCTGATGCCCAAACAATTCGCCCTTACATTGACCGTGCCATGGATCAAATGAGTGAATTCTATCTTGACAATGGGATGCACTTCATTGTCATGGAGCAACACCAAGCCCCGATTGTGGCATTTCTCACCTATGTGGATGTGGGGGGCGTGGATGAACCCGCAGGCCAGACTGGTGTCGCCCACTATCTCGAGCACTTAGCCTTTAAGGGTACCCGCCGTATCGGCACAACGGATTATGCTGCCGAAAAAG
>NZ_JACOMP010000038.1:0-7538 GCF_014466085.1 Thermosynechococcus sp. OHK43 | reverse complement strand
GGGGGGGGGTGCAGGCGCACCAATCAAAGCTTCCACATCGGCGGCTGTAATCCGACCATTGGGGCCAGTTCCCTTGAGCGTCTTCAAATCAATTTTGTGTTCCTTGGCCAATTTGCGGGCACGGGGGGAGGCAATCACTCGCCCAGCCGGTACAGCGGCAGCACTGGCGGCAGGAGCCGTTCCTGAGCCATTACTCGTGGCTGGAGCCCGGTCAGAACTGGTAGCCTTCCCAAGGGACTTGGCCTTTGCCTCTGCTTCCGCAATTTCTGCTTCTGTTTCTGCCACAAGGCCAATGGTGGAGCCAACGGCTGCTACTTCGCCAGCAGGTACGGTAATCACTGCCAAATAGCCGTCGTAGAAGGACTCCACATCCATATCGGCCTTGTCGGATTCCACAATCAGCACGGTTTCCCCTTTAGCCACCTTATCCCCGGGAGATTTCAGCCAAGAGACAATTTTCCCTTCGGTCATGGTGGAGCTGAGGGCGGGCATGAACAGTTCACGAATCATAGAGGCTGCTATCCTTAGTTGGCAATTGAAAGGGAGTCAAATCTCAAATTCCCTAAAAAATAAAGGGTAAAACCTAGAGCGTGCCACGAATTTCTTCGATGACACCATTGCGCAGGAGAATTTCCACCTGCATCTTTTGAATCAGGTTATCCCCTTTGGTGACATAGAAAAAATTATCCACCTGACCTTGATCCACTTCCTGACCCATTTGTAGGCGTTGCACCTGATCCAATTGCTGAAGAATTAGATTTTTTTGCTGTAAGAGTTGTGCTTTTTGGTTGTTGGCTTGCCCTTGAACGTCTTGAATACGGGCATTGACCACATCCGCTGCTTCATTACTTTTGCGCAGTTCGTCAATCACTTGCTGCACTTGCAGATCCAACTGCTGAATTTGGGCATCCACTTGATTGAGTTGTGCCTGAAGCTGCCTTTGGGCATCGTCTTTCCACTCGGGAGTGACAATGGCTTTCACCATAATCTGGCGCCGCAGGAGCAGTTTGCTATCCATAGGGTCTGTCATGAAGATTACTCAAACATGGCGTTAATCATATCGCGGTAGCGATCGCTCACGACATGACGGCGAATTTTTAGGGTTTGGGTCAAAAGACCATTCTCTATCGTAAAGGGTTCGAGGACAAAGCGAAACGTGGCAATGCGATCATCTGGGCGATAGCCGGGGCGATTTTGCACTTCCCGCAGCAGTTCTTGACGGTAGAGATCAATAATGACTTTGCTTTCCAGCGTCACCACCTCACCACTGCCCGCTCCTGCCGGTCGGTTTGGCAACTCCAGTCGGTACCCCTTGGCAGCCACCCACTCCGCCAATGCCTCTAAATTGGGCACAATGAGGGCACCAAGAGCTTTTTGATCTTGACCCACCAGCATAATTTGGTCAATATAGGGGCTGCGGACACAGGCATCCTCGATAGGCTGCGGTTCAATATTTTCACCGTTGCTGAGAACAATCGTGTCCTTCTGCCGTCCCGTCAGCACCAGATCTCCATTGGGGGTGAGGTAGCCCAAGTCGCCGGTGTCAAACCATCCCTCCCCATCTAGCACCTTAGCGGTGGCCTCTGGTTGGTTGTAGTAGCCGCGCATCACCTGTGGCCCTTTGGCCATCACCAGTCCTTTTTGGCCAAACTCAAGGGGGGCTTTAGTTTCTGGGTCAACAATTTTAATGGCGGTATCGGGAATTGGACGGCCAGCGGATCCCCGTAGGTTTGCCCAAGGGCGGCGAGCGGTTAGCACTACGGCCGTTTCGGTGAGACCGTAGCCCACCAAGACTTCTAGGTTAATCACTTCATAGAAGGTGTCCAAATGGGGAGCAAGGGCACCGCCACCACTAATTATCTGTTTAATCTCACCGCCGGTGGCTTCACGAATTTTGCTATAAACACGCTTCTCCCCCAGTTCGTAGAGGGGCTTGAGGAGGAGGGTTTGCACGCGAGCCACCAATTTCTGCCAGCCGCTGGGATGGGGGTTGGTCAGGCTCAGGCCCGTGAGCAGTCGCCGTTGCAGTATATAGTGCTGGCCAACACTGAGGAAAAACTGGGCAAGACGCCGCTTTGTAGCCGGACTATCCCGCAGTTGCTTTTGCACCCCTTCGTAAAAGCCTTCCCAGATGCGAGGGACGGCAATCATGTAGTGGGGTTTACACCGTTTCAGGTCATTCTTGAAGTGGCGGAGATTGGTATAGGTTTGGCTGCAGCCACAGGCAAAGAGAAAGTACTCGGCCACCCGTTCATAGGCATGCCAAATGGGCAAGATACTGAGGATGCGATCGCCCACCTGCGGTTGCACAATTGTCCAGAGATTAACAATTTGACTCAGGAGCCCCCCATGGGTAACCATCACCCCCTTGGGTTGACCCGTGGTACCGGAGGTGTACATTAGCGTTGCTAGGTCAGCGGGGGTAATGGCCACTGCCCGCACTGTGCCATATTGTCCTTCCGTAAAGACTTGACCAAAGTTCAAAAGCCGCAGGGGAAAACCTGTCAATTCAGGGGATTCTCCACTCAGGAGCACCACTGTTTTGACTGCTGTATCCACCAAAGACCCTTCCAGCTTCCGGAGGGTGGCTAGGTTTTCGATGAGCAGTAGGGTGGCTCCACTGTCGCGCAAAATGTAGAGCAGTTCTTGAGCAGCGGCGGTCCCACTGCGCACCACATTGATGGCACCAGCCATCATACTGCCTTGATCGGCAATGAGCCAGCGGGGGCTATTGTCAGCAAATAGGGCCACGCGATCGCCGGCAGCGACACCCAGAGCCTGTAGGCCAGCTGCAAAGCGTTGAATGCGTTGATAGAGTTCACTGTAGGTAATGCGGGTCGGGGGATCTTCGTAGGGAGCATCAAGAGCCACCACATCCCCATGACGTTGCGCCAATAGGGGCCACATTTCCGGCAGCGACTGGAGTTTTTTGTAGGTCAAAAAGTGATCGGGTAATGGTGCATCCTGGGGTAGTCCGCTGGGGGGAGTGTAGGTGTAGGCCGCACTCGTCATTTGTCTGACTCCAGACGCAACACCTAGATAATAAACCCTCAATAGGACACCTCATGCAGGTTTGATAGTTTCAATATGAGATCATAAAGACTGGTTGCCTCAAACACAGCCCTATGGTGCCCTTTGTTCTTGCCTCTGCCTCCCCGGCACGCCGCCAATTGCTGCAACAAATTGGCATTGATCCCATTATTCAGCCCAGTCACTTTGATGAGTCGGTTATTCAAGCAACAACGCCAACAGAACTGGTGCGGTTACTGGCACGGTGCAAAGCAGAAACTGTCGCTCAGAGTTATTCAGCCCCCGCCTTAATTTTGGGCTGTGATTCTGTGCTGGTGCTTGGCGGAGAAATTTACGGTAAACCGGCCTCGCCAGAGATGGCGATCGCCCGCTGGCAGAAAATGCGCGGTCAAACGGGAGACCTGCTGACAGGCCATGCTTTGATTGATTTGGCACAGGGTCGCACCTGTGTTGAGGTGGAGTCTACCCAAGTTGTCTTTGCCGATATTAGCGATGCCGAAATTGCTGCCTATGTGGCTTCCGGTGAACCCCTTGCCTGTGCTGGCTGTTTTGCCCTCGATGGCCAAGGGGGTGCCTTTGTCGAGAAGATTGTCGGTACTCCCAGTAATGTAATTGGCTTGAGCTTGCCCCTACTGCGGCGGCTGCTGCTGAAGTTGGGATACACCCTTGGCGATGTGCAAAGCAAAAAATAAAAAATTGGCCTAGACAAGTCTAAACGCTTAGGGTACGCTAAGAGATTGCGAGTTAAGGAACTGTCATGAACGCCCAAGAGATTATTCGCTCGATTGAAGCGGAGCAAATGAAGACTGACTTGCCCGTGATTCATGTGGGCGATCGCGTTCGGGTTGGGGTCAAAATTAAAGAAGGCGATAAGGAGCGCGTCCAGCCCTACGAAGGGGATGTGATCGCTATGCGCAACACGGGTATTAACCGCACCATTACCGTGCGCCGTGTCTTTCAAGGGGTGGGCGTTGAGCGAGTCTTTTTGCTGCATTCGCCACGAATTGATAGTATAAAAGTAATTCAGCGGGGTAAAGTGCGCCGGGCCAAGCTCTACTACCTGCGCGATCGCATGGGTAAAGCTTCGCGGATCAAGCCACGGTTCGATCGCCCCCTGTAAACAGGCTTGCGTCCTTAGTTCAGTTGGTAGAACGTCGGTCTCCAAAACCGGATGTCGGGGGTTCGAGTCCTCCAGGGCGCGTTAGGGCAGACAGCTACAGTCAAGGCTGCCATTTTTCTCCATCCTGATTGTCGGCTGCTAAAACAAGCTAGCGGATTTGTGAAGCAACCGCTATTCCGCCATCCCCCCCCTGAAATTGCAGGGCTGTTTTTGCCAGTTCCAATAATTGCAGTTCTGGGGGATAGTGCCTTTCTTGCTTGAGGCGTTGAATGTCCTGTTTCCCCAGTTGCCAGTGCAACCGTTTGGCCAAAGCCAGTAGAACATCACCGCGATCAATAACGCCCGCTACGGCATCTGCAGGGGTTAAAACAGTAATAAAGCGTTGTTGTTGCTCCTCTAGGGTGCAAACAGTCTTGGCGAGAGAGTCGGATTCTTTGACGGTGGCGATCGCCCGCAAGGGTACGGCTAATTCCGCGACTGGCGTTACTTCCCAACGGCTGCGCTCCACATGGTTCAGGGCTTGGGAATCTAAATAGCCACAATAGCGGCCATCGGTGGCGACAAAGTAGGCTGTGGGCTGGCGATCGGCCAGTAGGAGATAGCGATCGGCAAACTCCCGCAGGGATAACGTTCCCTCAATCACCCGAAAATCCCGTGTCATGGCATCAGCCGCCGTCAGGGTCACCAATGCTTCCTGGAGTCGGCTAAGGCGATCGTAGAGCGTGGCATTTTGCAGGGCAAACCACCCCAATAGACCCAACCACAGGCCATTGCCACTGCCAAGGAGTGTTACAAATAGCCCAAAACTAATGGCCAACCAGCCCAACACTTGTCCCGATCGCGCTGCCCAACGCATCCCCTGAAAGCGATTGCCTGTCAATTTCCAAACCGCTGCTTTGAGGACTTGGCCACCATCGAGGGGAAGTCCAGGTAAGAGGTTAAAGACCCCTAAGACAAAGTTGATGTGCGCCAGATAGAGTAACAGTTCATGGAGGGGATGACCTCCCGGCAGTAGGACAGCTACCCCCTGCAACAGGGCAAAAAGGGCAAAACTCACCAAGGGCCCGGCGATCGCCACCTGAAAGGCTTGACCAGGAGTATTGGATTCCCGTTCAATGGCTGCCACACCACCAAAGAGAAAGAGGGTAATTGAGCGTACTGTAATTCCTTGGGAGCGCGCCACTAGACTGTGCCCCAATTCATGGAGTAATACTGAGGCAAACAACAGTAGGGAAACCCCAAATCCCATCAGCCATACCAGTGCTCCCCACTGCGGGTACGTGTCCTGCCAGTCACTGCCATTGAGAAAAGTAAATAGCAGAATCACTAGAAACCACGACCGATCAATATACAGGGGAATGCCAAAGACACGGCCCACTTGCCAACCTTGTCCCATGCCCACCTCAGTGCATCGCGCTCTATCTCTATTATCGCCCCAGATTCTGAACACACATGATTTACAAAAATTTGTGTCTCAAAATGTTACGTTCTCATCCCTGGCCTAAAATAAAAGCAATGCTGCTAGAGGATCGTGCGATGTCTCAAGCCCCTGTACGGGTCTCTGCCAATGGATATGTGCTAGACCTGCCCTTTGATTCCTTTTGGCAAAGGATGTACGAGGTTGCCTCCTATCTGCTGTGGTCACTGTGTCTTTCGCTGTTCTTGAGCCTTCTCCTCAGTCTGGTTAGCTACTGGTTCAGTGTGACCTTTGGTGTACCGGTATTCCCCTTTTTCTTGATTGTTATCTAGCGTTATCTCAATAGTTATCTAAATAAATCATAGGAGCTGCCTATGTGGGGTTTACTCATTACTTGGATTGTGACCAGTATTAGCTTGTTTATTGTGTCTCGCCTCTCATTTTTGGGGGTAGAAATTGACAAGTTCTCAACTGCTCTGTGGTCGGCGATTGTCTTTGGTCTGCTCAATGCCACCCTTGGCGCAGTGCTCAAGTTTGTAACGTTCCCCTTTATTTTTCTCACGTTTGGCTTAGTTGCCCTGATCATTAATGCAGCCATTTTTGCCCTTGCTGCTGCTTTTGTGGATGGATTTACCCTCCGAAATGGTTTTTGGAGTGCCTTTTTTGGCTCGATCGCCCTCAGTATCGTCAACTGGGCTTGTTTTAATCTCCTCGGTCAGACAGGCTTGCTTTAGGGTTCCCTAGATAGCCACGAGGGGTAATCAGCCAATCCTGGAAGCGGCGGGTGCTGGCGTTGCCAATCAACACCAAGCTGAACATATCCACTGCTGCTGGTTCAAATGCCCCAAGGGTGGTAAGGGTGATGTGCTCCTCAGGGCGATAGGCGGCACGAACAATTGCCACTGGTGTCTGTGGTGAACGATATTCTAAGAAAATAGCTTTGGCGTCCACCAATTGTTGCTGGCGATCGCGGGAACGAGGATTATAAAGGGCGGTAACAAAATCCGCTTCTGCCGCCGCCTGTAGGCGTTTCTTAATGACTGGCCAAGGGGTCAATCGATCGCTGAGGCTAATGGTGCAAAAATCGTGCATCAGGGGTGCCCCCAAGCGAGCCGCGGCAGCATTCACAGCACTCACCCCTGGAAACACCGCTACCGGTAAATTGGTGATGTCCGCTTCTGCCAATAGCTCTAGTACCAGACCCGCCATGCCATAGATGCCACAGTCGCCCGAAGAAACCACCGCGACATTGAGTCCCCACTGTGCCAGATCAATCGCCACTTGGGCACGTTGTCGCTCTTGGGTAATGCCATAGGCCGCCACCATCTGTCCTGGTTGCCGTAGGGGAGCGATCAATTCGAGGTAAAGGGTATAGCCCACAAGAATATCAGCGGCCAAAAGGGCAGAGCGGGCTCCGAGGGTGAGTTGATCCAAAGATCCCGGACCAGTGCCAATGAGGCTCAGGGAGCCTTGGCGGGGAATGAATTCCCGTTCAGATTGGGCAATGGCGATCGTCACTGCCCCCCCCTCACCCCCTTGACGGTAAATCTGCTTAGGAACAATTAAACGACCTCCCTCGCTGGCCAACACTGCTGCGGCTTCGGCAACACTGGGGGTTCCCATCTCTGCAGCCACAATTGCTGAGGGGGTAGGCACTGTAACAGGTGCCAATTCTTGTGCGGAAAACCAGCGGCTGGGCCAATCGTGCGCCTTAGCCACTTGACATAACCCCACTTCATCGGCTTTGCGATCAATACTGGCAAGGCCGGCGATCGCGAGGGGGCTGAGTCCCGCTTGGGCAAGGGTCTGATCAATGGCGTGCTGGATCAGGGCTGCCGATGTTCCCCGTTCACAGCCAATACCTAGCCACAGAACCCGTGGATGCCAAGCTACCCCTGAGGTCACAGAGGAGGGTAACACTTTTTCGGTAATCCACACCGCATTTTCTAGGGGTGGGGTGCTGACTAACTC